>CALRJJ020000543.1:0-4228 GCA_943367505.1 Flavobacterium psychrophilum
ATGGCCACGAAGCTCAAGATCGACTTGAAGGGCATAGAAATTCACAACCCGAAGGAAGACAAAAACTTCGAAAAATATGTGGATGAATATTGTCAGATGCGAAAGCATAAAGGTATGCGTGAAAAAGAAGCCGAAGAGCTGATGCGTAAGCCGCACTTCTTTGGAGCGATGATGGTACATATGGGTGCAGCCGACGGCATGGTAAGCGGGCTAAGTGGAGAGACAAAGCCGTTTGTTCCAGCGTTTCAAATCGTCGGATTGAGAGAGGGCTTTAAACGAGCATCCTCAGTTTTTGTGCTCGAATGGCCCGAAAGGCTTCTTTTCTTCGCAGACTGTTCTGTAAATGTTAGTCCAGATGCACAAGGATTGGCAGAAATTGCCTATGCCACAGTCGAAACCGTAAGGTGGCTTGGAGTTGAGCCACGTGTTGCATTCTTGTCTTTCTCTAGCCATGGCAGCGCTAAAGATCCCTCGCTGGATAAGATAAAAGAAGCTACTGCCATTGCCAAGAAAGAGATGCCTCATGCCATCATTGATGGTGAAATTCAATTTGATGCTGCCTTACTGCCAGATGTTGCACAAATCAAAACCCCAGAAAGCCCATTGCGCGATCAAGGTGCAAACATCTTCATTTTCCCAGACCTTAACTCAGGCAATATAGCCTACAAAATCTCTGAACGACTTGGTCGAGCAAGGGCGACCGGGCCAATGCTTCAAGGCTTGAACAAGCCTATAAATGATGTCTCACGAGGATGCTCAGTTGAAGATCTTGCCAACGCTGGTGTGCTGACCGCGGCTTTAGCTAAGTTGGACTAATTATTATTCGTTGTCTGGAACAGGTGCGCCGTCAGGCAATGTTGGTGTAGTCTTCTGATGCCTCTCGGCGCGCCCAGGACAGTAGTGTTTTATATCAATGAGGATCGGTGCATATGGCACACCATTCATTTCTCTAGCCCCCATAGTTCTTTGCTTCTCGTCTAGACGCTTAAGTTCGTTAGCAATTACTGTTGTCTCGTCTTTTCTGTCTTGCGAAATGAGGAAGTTAGAATATTCGCTCCAGACTTGGATCTCAAAGGCAACGTCATGGTTCGACTTTTTTAGCGCAGACGTAGCATCTTTGAAGTTCTGCTCTGCTTCAACATAGTTTCTCGCTGCGATATTGGTTCTTGCTTTAGTGAGTAAATCTGAAGCGAGAGTATCCTTCAAAGAATCGGGCGCTGCAATATTAGAGTTAGCATCTTTAATTTCTGAAGTAGGCTGCGATTCCTTCGCCTTGGTCTCCGCCTTTTTGTCGGAAGCTTTCTGCTTTGGCACGCTATCTGGCTCAAGAGCACCTGGTTGCGCAGACACACTTGTGAAAGACAAAGCCAGTGCCCATAATGATGCTGCTAGCTTTGAAACTCTTCTAGCACCACGGCGAAGGGTGCGCAAGCCGAATGGACAGTCTTCAGTCAGTAGCGTGCCATCTGCTCGCCGATAGATTTTCAGGCAGGCTTTACTGTCGCGTGCCATCAAATCTACAATCTCTTTTGAAGTCAATTTGCTGGTGTCGTAGACGTTGTGTTTGCAAGCTCCGCAAATACGAACACGGTCATCGCCGTCCATCGTATTCCAGTCGACAGTGCATGGTGAGGCAATCATGATATTCTTCATTTGAAGTTTTGGATTCTGCATAGTAGATTTTCTCAGACTGGGTAGAAGCGATGCACGGAGCTATTATGACCGGTTTTTTGAATGTAAGTTCATTTGGTCGCCAAATGGCTGCGAGTAGGCAACAATGACGGGTGATTCGAGCACTTCACCTCGCAGAGCTAGAGCTACTGAACTCAATGCTGATAGTGTCAAAAGTGATCGTATTAGGCACGCTGGTGGCCAGTTCGAGCCCCTGAGTCAAAAGTTTCCCGAGCTAGCCAGTCAGTGGCATGAGACTAATAACGGCCAGTTTACTGCTCAGGATTTTTCAAGCGGGTCTGACGTCATTGCCTGGTGGCAGTGTGAAGCAGGGCCAGATCATGTCTGGCAAGCGCCTATTTTCTCTCGAGCTGCCGGCAAAGGTTGCCCCTTTTGCGCCAACAAAAGAGTCTCGATCACTAATTCTCTGGTTGTCCTTTTTCCACAGGTGGCGCAAGAATGGCACCCTACTCTCAATGATGGCATCAGTGCTGCGGAGTTCGCTTGCCGTTCAAAGAAAAAAGTCTGGTGGCTTTGTCGCAATAATAGCGAGCATCAGTGGCAGGCCGAGGTTTCTAGACGAGCGGACGGAAGTGGTTGCCCCTATTGCACCAATCAGAAAGCCAGCCAAGAAAATTGCTTGTCCACTAGATTTCCCAATATCGCCGCTCAATTGCATCCAACTAAGAATGGTTCTATTGGTGGTGAATCGTTGACTGCTGCGTCTAGTAAAAAAGTTTGGTGGCTCTGCCCTCAAGGCAATCATGAATGGCAGGCCACTGTGGCTAATCGCACCAGCAAAAACTCTGGTTGCCCACATTGCCTTTTGAACAGGCGTGGCTCCAGTGTCGTCGGGTAGCCTTCTATTGGCGACTTATCTCGATGTGGAAACTTTGAAAGCATAATGCGATTACTGGCATGATCGCATTTTCCGTTTGTAAAATGAAAATGCCATTCGTGATCCAGGCCCACCATAAACACCATTGTGCTCAAGTCTTTATGGACTATCAGATCATGCTTTAAGTATTTTGCAATCTCTTCCGGTGGCTTGCCTAAGGCAAAAGCCTTTGTTGTTTCAAAAGCCGCATCCTCGATTGAGGCATCATATAGATTTCGATTAACTGCGACGCAGATGTTTCTACAGTAAGTAAGGCAAACTTTTACGCCATTGAATCCGAAGTAATACAAAGCACTTTGCGGATCGCTGAGGGTGTCAGACCCCGCTTTTAATGCCCTCGTTGTTATTCTTGGTTCTCCAATGAGTTGCACGACTTCTTGGGAAGTTTTGCCCTTGATTAAATCGCTCAGTTTGCCAAATATAGCCATTTCTTCCATGGCTTCCATGTCGCTCCGCCAGTAGTCACTAGCGTCTGGCTGAAGGTAGATATCGTTCAATTTCTTGAACGTAGCGGAATCTAGTTTGCGCACCCATAGTTCGCATATAAGGTCTATTTGAAATATTGGATGGATGCAGTGATCTGACTTGTTTCTACAGGCGTCGGCTATCCAAGTCCCTGCTGTGGCAGAGGGGCACGAGCTAGAGACTGCTACAAGAAGCAGGAGTGAGAGCGTGATTTTTTTCATATAGGTGCAACGATAACAGACATTGATTGTGAAATAAACCTATGTTGTAGAGTTCTATGAATTGTCTAACACTGCTACCATGATAAAGAAAGTCATTACTGATGCTGATAGCAGCTGACAGAACCTAACCTAAGAGCTCAGAAATAGGCTCCAAACTTTTCTTTCAAGCGAGGCAGAAATGCTGGATGACCTTAAGGGTAGAGCATTTGAATACTTTCGCAATGAGTGGAATCCGACCAATGGTCTGATTTCTGACAAGAATCAAAAGGGCTCTCCAGCCAGTATTGCGGTTCTCGGCATGGGCCTAACGGCTTATACAATTGCTTCTGAGTGTGGTCTGATGTTGCGTTCTGAAGCTGTTGCACGAACACTAGTAGCCCTCAAATTTCTAAAGTCGAGCCAACAAGGCCCTGAGGTGGATGCAACCGGATATAAGGGCTTCTACTATCATTTTTTAGACATGGAGACGGGTAAACGAGCCTGGCAATCTGAGATTTCAACAATCGACACTGCCATACTGATGGCAGGTGTGCTCTGCGTGCAAAACTATTTCACTCAAGACTGTGAGGAAGAAAGAGAGATTAGAGAAACAGCTGATTTTCTCTATCAGCGCGTAGAATGGCCCTGGGCATTAAATGGTGCCGCAACCTTTTCTCATGGTTGGACGCCAGAGAAGAAGTTCAGCAGGCATCGGTGGAATCGAAATTATAGCGAAGCAATCCTTCTCTACGCCCTGGCTTTGGGGTCGCCAAGCCATTCAGTAGAGCCTTTAGGCTACCTTCAGTGGACTGCTACATTTGAGACAACAAATATCTACGACATTGAGAGTCTGCATGCCGGTCCTCTGTTCATTCATCAAATGGCTCATCAGTGGATTGATTTTCGTGGCATCCAAGATCGGTTCAATACAGAAACAGGTTTTGACTATTTCGAAAATAGTAAAAGGGCTACCTATATTCAAAGACAGTATGCC
>CALRJJ020000544.1:0-4224 GCA_943367505.1 Flavobacterium psychrophilum
TAATTTGCGCAATACCATTTATTTAACTCAGCTAGCTGACGATGATGTTGAGCACTATCATAAAGAAGTCTTTGCCTGGCTTTATCAAGAGAACATTCCCTTCCTGCGCTTCGCTACCGGTGAGCCTAATTTAGAAGAAGTGTTCTTGGCCGTCTCGAAAGATGAGGTAGCCAAATGATGCATGCGATTTTAGCGATCATGTACAAAGACATCTTGCAGTGGACCCGTCGCCCTCTTTATTTTGGCGCAAGCGTGATGCTCGCTATTCTTATTTTGGTTTGTGTTGGCAATACTATATCTGGTGCCAATGATATGCCCTTCGGTCTTTATGACCCGGCCGGGATTAGCGAACTATCAAAGCACCTGACCGACACAAAGCGCTTTAGAGTGCGCATCTATGACGATTTGGAGAAAGCAAAAGGCGACCTCGCCCGGGAGAAAATCGTTGCTCTGGCTAATGTTTCGCAAGACCCCCTGGAAGATTCGGTGCAAATACTCTCTGGTGGAAATAACCCTCTAATTGATGATCAAATTGCCATGGGCTTGCTGGCCGTGCTCACCCAGCGCGCCAAAGAGCTAAACATTCCCCTTCATTCTGCTGCCCTCTTTCAAGTCAACTTTGGTTTGCGTGACTATATAACATCTGGTCTGGTGGCTTATCTCTGCTATGTACTTGCCTCGATGAATGTAGGCTTTAGTTGGATATATGAATGGATGGAGCGCACTTACCGCCAGATTGTTTTTGCCCCTGGTGGACTCAATGCCGCTATTGTGGCCAAAACTTTAACTGTTACTCTTGAGGCCTCTCTGGTTCTCTGGCTAGCCTTGGGCATCACTTCTCCCGTCGTCGGCTTTACCCTGGGCGGCAACTTCTTCGGCCTTCTGGGGGCTACAGTTTTGTCGGTCTTTACTTTCGCCTGCATTGGTCTTTGTTTCGCATGTGTACTGAAAACCATTAGAATTTACACAATGACTGTGTCAATTTTGGGGGTGGCACTGATGTTTGTGTCAGGCATCATCACCCCGGTCAAAGCGATGCCAGGCTGGGAACAGAAGCTGGCCCTGGCGTTGCCGATGTATTACGCGGCCGACATCACCAAAGGGGTGATGTTGGGTATTCCCGCTGACTACACTCGTGATATCCTCATATTGATAAGTTGGTCGTTTGTCTCATTGTGGCTGGCCCGCTTTTTACTAATCCGCAGTAAAGCCTCTATTTAGAGGGTTTTCAGGCGGTAATCCGGAGACTCCTCTTGGCAAGATCTGTGTCTAAGTTCATTTATAGAACTTCAATGGCAACGGCTTTGCTTTGTCTCGCTTCATTGGATGCTGCTCATGCTGCTCCGGCTGGCCCAGGTTGGGCGGCGGTTGGGCAATTGCTGCAGACCTTTGATGGCGCTGGATCTTCTAAGGGTTCGAAGGCTGTTGCTAAAGTTGGCAGTGGCCCATCTAGCTTAATTGACTATCAAGAAATGTCGGTGCGTTGTCTTGGCAAAAAAGATTGGGATAGCTTGAGCGCTACCCAGCGCACTCAATTCATTGCTTCTCTTAAAGGCTTGGTAGAACAGCGGTACTATCCGCGGTGGCGCAAAATATTTGGCAAAGGTAAGGTTAGCTTTCAAGATGAGACTGCTCAAGGTGGCGACATTGTAGTGCGCACCAAGCTTTTGTTGGGTAAGAAAGAAGAGCTTCTCGCTTGGCGCGTGGCTGACCAGAGTGGTGCGCAAAAGATTGTTAGCCTGTCTGTCTCTAACAGTGATCTTCTTGAACGCCTCAAATCGCGCATCAAAGCTCGTCAACAAAAAGTTGGTTTCGATGCATTGTTGGCCTGGATGAAAGGTCGCAGCGGTGAAGATATGGGCAGTTCTAGTGGCAGTACTCTTGCTTCTGCTGGCGGTTCGCGCACTGGGTCAAGCAGCATAGTTATGCCAATTGCAGCGGTTCGCTCTCCCGGTCTCTCAGCCGGTGCTGCAGCTTCTATTTCTGATTAGTCGCTTCTACTTCTAACTAGTAAATTTTATCTCTGAAAAATGATTCTCTCTAATTTAGTCCAGGCCAAGTTGGTCAAGCGCTACAAGCGTTTTCTTGCTGATGTCGAATTGAAAGATGGCAGTGTTATCACCGCTCATTGCCCAAACCCCGGCAGCATGCTAGGCATGTGTGATGAGGGAATGAATGTTTATCTCAGCCATAGCGCCGACCCTAAGCGCAAGTTGCCTTGGACTCTCAAGTTAGTCGAGTGCCCCAGTTCGCTAGTTGTGGTAGACACAATGTTGGCCAACAAGTTATTCAAAGAGGCTTTTGAGCAGGGCGGTTTGCCTGAGTTTGGTCGCTTTGATCAAATACTTGGCGAACAAGTATTTTCAGATAGCCGGTTCGATTTTCTGCTCAGTCACACAACTAGTGGCATCAAGTCGTGTTTCGTCGAGGTAAAGTCTGCCACCATGTGGCAAGAAGGCTGTGCTCTCTTTCCTGATGCCCGCACTGAGCGCGGCCGCAAGCACCTTGCCACTTTGAGCAAAGCTGTCGCTGATGGCTTTGAGGCCTGTCAGTTTTACTTAGTTGGTCGCAGTGATGCACAATTTTTTAGCACCGCTGATGATATCGATCCGCTCTATGGACAGGCTCTGAAGTTTGCCCGGCAAAAAGGGGTGCAAGTGGCGGTGCGGGCTCTTGAGTTTACCTATGTGGACATGGACAAAGAGAAAATAGCTGCGGGCTTGCCCTTTGATATAGCCCTATCTGTGGTTGGGGTTGTGCCTCTGCTTTAGTCTGGTCTAGTAGGTGGATGAGCCCTTGCTTCGAAATATTGATTGAAAGTGCACTTGCTTTCAACCTAAGTGATGATCTCCCTATTTTCCGGTTTATTAACTCCTCTTAAACTTGCCAATCCAGCCTAGTTTTGGGGCTGATTTTTCTTTTGAGAGGTGTTCTTATGTTTTCTTTTAAACTGATGCGAGTTGGACTTGTTCTGCTGCTGCTCACCATTTGCTGCTACGCTGCTGTTTCTGTCGGTGCTCAAGGCTTGGTAGGCGCGCCTGTGGATCCGCGTGGGCAGCAGAGCTATGGCGTAGGTATTTGGGCTGGGCGTGACTATGATAGTGCTCGAGACATAGTGCGCATTGCCACTGGTGTTTCAGTGTTGCTTGCTTGTCTCATTGGCTGGTTTAGATCTCGAAAAGTTAGTGGGAAGAGACTTATGACAGAGCTTTTCTTGCTGGTGTTGTTTCCGCTGGCGGTTTATCTCAGCGGGGTCTACTCAATCAATAATATAGGCGGCATAGGTAGTTAAGGCATTGCTACAGGTCGTGGAAGTGCGCAGCCCAGGCAGTTCGCTCCAGTTTTAGGCGACTTCTTTTCAGAGCATTGTGATTGCGGAGCTAACGGTTGCCTGGCCTTCTCGCTCTCGCGGCTTCCTCTCTTTCCATCAATGCTCTTTCTGCCTCAGGGCTTCGTGCTTGCAGTCTACCGTCATAAGAGCGCATAAACCGGCCTGGCCCGTGTGCCATGTCGATTTCTTTTTGATCGAGACCTTTGATCATGCCATACAGTTTGTTGTCTCGCTGCATCAGGTGGCTTCGGTGTCCATCGCCGAGGCGTAGCATGGTTAAGCCTTCCGCCAGCATCTCATGGGGGCCTTCAAAGTAGTTGGTGGCTGGCTTCACCGGAGCCAGTCTCTCTACCCTATCGGGGTTCACTGCACCGGTGACTTGCCCGCGTTGATCAATTCGTTGCCAATTAGAATTAGGGTTGATGCCTCCTGGTGCATAGCCGCGGCCATCTCGGCCGTTGATCATCCACTGATTGTCGTCTGGTTTTGAGCCGGGAATTGGTGACCATCCCATGCCTTTGTAAAACTCTGCCTTTTCGGCCGCGTTCTTAAAGGCTTTTTCTTCTGTGTGGTGGCCAAGTTCGTGAATCATTAGACTTTCAATGCTGCGGTGATCGTCGGTTCTTTTGTCGGTGCGATCGCGCTCGGTTATTGGTGACCTGTCCATTGAGCCGGGGTCGACAATTACCGCTGGATTGCCGTGCACGTTTGGTTCAAAGGCCGCTGCCCCGCCGGCATTTGGCGAGAATGACTGATCTTTTAAGAAATAGAATTTTAGAGACTTGCCGCCATCACCGGTGGTGTGTGATGGGTTTGCCTTTGCTAAGGCTGCTTCAACTCCTAGTAATTCTCTTAGCTTTGGATTGCGGACGTCTAGCTCTTTGCCTTGCTTA
>CALRJJ020000545.1:0-4212 GCA_943367505.1 Flavobacterium psychrophilum
TCACAAGCTTGATCAAAGCCACCCAGGAGATGCTAGAAGAGGCCACACTCAAGCCGCGCTTACGACTGATTGGGGAGCCTTCCAAAACCCTCTCGGCAGAAGACGTCAACAACCGCCTCAACCAACTGCTCGAACGTCTGCTTTTTGAAGCCACCATCGTCGACGAAGTGCGCCGCATTGCCGAAGACGAACTTGATGTTGATGCCGTAACTCAAAAACTCTTCAATCTATTGTCGTCCATTCTCAACTACCAGGCCCTCGGACTAGTATTGAACCAGGGCACTGGGTCTGTCCTACGCGTCGACGCCGGGCCAAATTTAGATGAAGCCGCCTTACGTGGATACGTCACTAAATTAGCTCTGCAGTTGGGCCTACCGCCTCTGCGTGATGAAGTGGCCAAAGGGCACTACCTACCAGACAACGCCCTAACGCAGCCTATCGACATCAAAGGCCAAAGATTAGGGCTACTTGTTGTCGTGCCTTATCCGCAACAGATATTCAAACCAGGTGACCAGAAAGTTGTTCGATTAATTGGCGAACAGTTATCTGTAGTTCTGCGACTACTAGAGTTGAACGGGCAATCGCGCCCCAAGAACACTGCAATCAAACAGACCTAATTTTACTTAGACTTGCGACGTTTTGAGCGACGATCACCATCCGGCGGCAGCTTGTCATCGCCGAGGTTAGATTTTGTTGTGAATGGCTTATCGTTAGCAAAAGAAGTCTTGAGCTGACGCCGTTCTTTAATGGGGCCGCCTGGCGTTGTCTTTGTTTTCCCTTCACCAGACTCAGGCTCATCTTCTAAGAGCAATGAGGCCAGCGCCGAAGCAGGAACAGAAACAATCTGCCAGCTACTGCCGCTACCTTTTTGTTCGTCAGCCGGTACAGACGGGCTTGCAGGTTGGCTTGCATTTTGTTCAGAACTTGGCACAGCATTTAATTCTGAGGTGGCAGTCATTTCTTCTTGCTCACCAATATCTAAAGCTTCATCAGCTGCAGCGTTAAGAGCAGCAAACTCTTCTTCCACCTGAGAGAGGTCTTCATCGTGCTCCAAGCTAGGTGGAGCGAAATCGTCTTGAGCACTGAACCGTTGAACCGCATTAGCTGCGCTAGACTCATCGGCAGTACTAGAAGTACCAGAAGTATCAGCAGTACTAGGCACTATATCTAGTGGCAAGTCGTGAGCAGCATCGGCACTATTGTCAGCCCATATACTAGCAAAGGGTGATTGCTCTGGCATCTCGTCTTGAACTGGAGAGTATGTCGGTTCAAGTTCGGCCATGAGATCGGTCAGCGATTTTTTCTTCGTTGCCTCAGGTCGAGCAAATGGAGAGGGAGTCGAGGGCTCAGAAGAAGCAGGAGAAGAAGTCGACGAAGGCGGCAGCTCAGAAGTATCAGAGCGTGAATCCGAGGTATCGTAAAGTGATGCCAGGGATGGTGCCAAATTTAACTGAGCTGGCATCGTTACAGCATCTAAATCGGGGCTGGTATCCACAAGAGAAGAGTTGAGATTTTCACTCTCTGCCGGACTATCCCAATCAAGTTGATCTTTCCACGATGGCACAGCGTTGCCTATATTGAGGGCCGGCGATGAGGAGGCTGTTGGGGTGGGAGTGGGAGCAGGCGAAGAAACAGAAGAAGAAGAAACGGGAGAAGGCGAGCTGTTCAGTAGCTCACGTGCACGAGCCGGTGAAGGCGCAGGCGAAAGTTCCTCTGCCTGGGTGACTACTTCGCCAGCGCTAGCACTGACGTTTTCACTAGCCAAATCAGTTTCACTTTCAGATTCATCATCACTAGCATTGAGCGCTTCAGCCACTTCAGCGGCACTATCTTCCAACGAGACAGTTGCCACAACCACCGGCAAACGCGGCAATGTATCATCCATCTGACTGCGATAGGCCTCTTGCAATTGCCCCGTGGTCAAATAGCGACTGGCGACCAAAATATCGCCAAACTCTTTGCCACTCTTAGCTCTCTCAAGCATAGACTCTTGAAACTGAGCAGCCGTGATGCCACCAGTCTTTAGCAACTGTTGTCCCAGCAATACACAACTCAGATCATCTTCTTCAATAAAACCTTGTTTGACAAGGAAAGCACCAAACATCAATTCAGGCATAGCCTTGTGCATGTCTGCGGCGATTTCTAATTCGGTTGTCTCAAGCAGACCGGCACAGAGCAAAAGCTCCCCAATACGCAACTGGGGGCGACTAGCCACACTAGCTTTACCCTCACCGCCTTCTTCAGAGGTTCCCCTCAGACCCATGCGGCGGAAGTCATAGTCGGTGCGAGTAACGGGATCGCACAAAATATCGTGGGCAATCCACAGACTCTGCAAGCTATTGAGTAGGTCTTTGCGAGCCTGGCCTGCCAAAGTGCCGGAAGCGTGTTGCCGCAAAAGCGGTCTCACCTTGCGCAAAAAGCTCTTGTGAATACTGCCGAAATCTGCCATTTGACTGACTTGCAAACGCAGGTAAAAATCAAGAATCGCGGCGGCACCAGTGGCTGGCGCTGAGGCAGTGAAACTAGGTACCGGTATTAAAGCAAAGCTAGGCACTGTAACGAGCGGAAGGAGCGGAGCTGTTGAACGGGCCGCCGCTGATTCGGCGGCAGGAGCGGCAGGAGCTGCTGGCGGCACTTCGGGTGCGGATGAAGACTGAGGTTCAGGCTCAGCTGCAGGCTCAACTACAATTCGGTCTGTAAGCGCATTGCTGGCTAGAACTGCAGGCTCAGAATCGGCTCTTGGCGCGTCTAGGGCTTCAACCTCAGCCGGTGCATCAACTGATGCTTGCGCTAATGC
Organism: Flavobacterium psychrophilum; assembly: GCA_943367505.1. GTDB lineage: Bacteria > Cyanobacteriota > Vampirovibrionia > Obscuribacterales > Obscuribacteraceae. The sequence goes on from CALRJJ020000545.1 coordinate 2,798, forward strand.
TTCAACTGGCAATTCAGCCACAGCCTCGGCCGTTGCTTCGGGCTGTTGCGAAATTATCGGACTCTCAGCAGGAGCACCCCAATCGATATCGGGCATTGGCCTGCGAGGTTCTTTCTCTAGCATCAACTCTGGCGGTAAACTAATTGGCTCTTCCCAGCCCATTTCTTGCGAAGTTTTGAGCAAAATGAAGATCTGCTGGTGGGCGTGACTAGACCCGGCCGTATCACCACGCTCTAAGCTCTGACGCAAGGCTGCTGCCAGCACACGCGTCTCAAGCTCAATCCGTTCACGTGACGTGTCCGGCTCTGGCTGATTAGGATAAGCGTTACCTGAGGTCATTTACTAAGTGTTGGCAACTTGCATTAGGTGTAATCTACCCTGATACCCGAAATAGAGATAACGAAAAACAGAAATGGCTGTGATCTCTAAATAGTAATAATAATCTTCCCAGTAGTATTTAGGTATTCACCTGTTTTTTTCTCTTGATAAGGAGTTATAGAAGTTAATGACCGCCGAAAATCAAACAGGTAAAAGCTCCGAATACCAAATTAAAGCCCCTAACCAGACGGATGACAAATCGATGTCAAACGCTGATTTTGAGCCACTACTCAAGCTTTTAAGAGTTCATCCTGCCCTCGATGGCCTTCAGCTGGATGAGCAACGTTGGCATTTATTAGACCGATTTTGTGGCATTTTGAGTGCTTACAACGAAAAGGTTAATTTAGTAGCCAATACAACACCAGAAGTTCTTGTAAACAGACACATACTTGACGGCCTCACTGTAGCAAGCAACATCTACAAGTCGAAAATGACATCAGGGAAACTTATCGATATCGGCTCTGGTGGCGGATTACCAGCCATGGTGATTGCTATCGCCTGCCCTGATCTTGCAGTCACCATGGTTGACTCGGTTGGAAAAAAGGTGAAGTTTCTCAATGACGCTAGCCAAGAGCTTGGCCTCGTCAACAACAGGGCTCTTACGGGCCGGGCCGAAGAGTTAGCACGAGAGAAAGGTGAGCGAGCCAGCTACGACCTTGCCACAGCCAGGGCAGTAGGCACTCTTACCCTGACCCTAGAGTTATGCCTGCCTTTTCTCAAACGCAACGGCCTCTACATGGCACAAAAGACTGGCAGCCGCTTAGAGCAAGAACTAAAAGATGCCAAAGCCATGATGCGCGAACTTGAGTGCCGAGTAGAGCAGACCAAGGTCTTTACCGATATGCCTGGCGTTGAGGACAGCGTCATTTTACTGATTCGAAAAATCGACGACACACCACACTACTACCCTCGTCCTTGGGCAAAGATCAAAGCAAGCAAATAATCGTTGGTCCTAGAAAGCAGCCTCTGCTTCTTCGAGGTCTTCTACCAACCAGCCTTCAGCCTGGGCCTGTAGCTTGGCTTTGCCCATACCGTCT
>CALRJJ020000546.1:0-4208 GCA_943367505.1 Flavobacterium psychrophilum
GAGTTCATCAAACATCACTACCGTCACTTCAACGCTGCCGTTGTAGTGGATGCTTCAGAAGCGTACATAGCGCATCTGGAGAGCGGTGGAAAAATGTTCATGACTATCGCTGGAGCCATGAGCACAGCTGAAATCGGCCTTTCTCTAGCCGAAATGATTCGTCAGGACAAAGTGCACGCAATTTGCTGCACTGGTGCCAACCTCGAAGAAGACATCTTTAACCTGGTCGCTCACAATCACTACGAAAGAGTGCCACACTATCGCCAGCTCACCCCCGCCGAAGAGCTAGAGCTACACAGCCGCGGCATGAACCGCGTTACCGACACCTGCATTCCTGAAGACGAAGCGATTCGCCGCATCGAAAACGAAGTGCTAGAACTCTGGCAAGAAGCAGACAAGACGGGTAAACGTTACTTCCCATATGAGTTCATGTATCAGTTGATTCGCTCCGGAAAAATCAACAAGCACTTCCAGATTGACCCTAAAGATTCTTGGATGCTAGCAGCATGCGAGAAGAACCTACCAATAATTACTCCTGGCTGGGAAGATTCAACCTTAGGCAACATCTTCGTCTCGCACGTTATTCGCAAAGACATCAAAAATATCGATACGGTCAAATCTGGTCTAGAAGCCATGGGCATGATGATCGATTGGTACAAAGAGAACAGCAAAGACCAATCCATCGGCTTCTTCCAAATTGCTGGCGGCATCGCCGGTGACTTCCCTATCTGTGTAGTGCCTCTGATTCAGCAAGACTTGCAAGAAGACTGCAAACTCTGGGGTTACTTCTGCCAAATCTCAGATAGCACAACTTCTTATGGCTCATATAGCGGCGCTGTTCCCAATGAAAAAATCACCTGGGGCAAGCTGGGAGAAGAAACTCCAAGATTCGTTATTGAATCTGACGCCTCTATCGTCGCTCCGCTAATCTTCGCCTATGTACTCGGGCAATAGGCCAGCAGTGACAGTATGAGCGGTTCAAAAGACGCCGAACCAGTTCCGAAGCCAGAACCTAAACCAGAAAGTGCAGCACCTTCAGTTGATGCTGCACTTTCTGACACTGAGCGGGCTAGCGCTAAACGAGCCAAGTTAAACAGCATTCTCTCGCTGATTATTGCTGGCATCTGTGGCTACCTGGCTAGCATGCTCTGGATGCCAGGCAATTCGTACACTGGCGACACCTTGCGCCTTAGTGACAGTGAAAAAGTAATGAGCCAAAATCTACGGAACCATGTAGAGATGCTAGCCAGCACAATTGGCGAACGCAATATCAGGAACTATGACAATCTTGAGCGGGCCGCTCACTATATCGAAGAATCTCTGAGCAAATCAGGTTATTCATGCAAAGCTCAAGCCTATGAAGTCGAGGGCAAACAGTGCCGCAACATCGAAGTTGAGATCTTAGGGCAGAAGTATGCCAAAGAGATACTAGTAGTCGGCGCTCACTATGACTCTGCGCCAAACTGCCCGGGAGCCGACGACAATGGCTCTGGGGTAGCAGCAGTGCTCGAACTAGCGCGCCTTCTCAAGGGTCGTCAATTCGACAAGACCATTCGCCTGGTGCTCTTCCCCAATGAAGAGCCGCCCTACTTCCGGACAAAAACCATGGGCAGCTATCACTATGCCGAGGGGGCTCATGAGCGCCACGAAAATATCATCGGCATGCTGGCCTTAGAGACCATGGGCACTTATTCTAACGAACCAGGCAGTCAACATTACCCGGTTCGCGGCGGCACACTGTTTTATCCCAACAAGGGCAATTTTATTACTTTTGTCGCTAGTCAATCTTCCAGCGCCTTCAACCGTGAATGCATTGGAGCATTTAGGCGCCTCGTCGACTTTCCCTCTGAAGGTTTCTCCCTGCCCAATTTCATTCTGGGTGTGAATTATTCCGACGACTGGAGCTTCCAAAAGTTCGACTATCCAGCGGTAATGATTACAGATACGGCCCCCTATCGCATTGAGACCTACCATAAACCAAACGACCTGCCCAATAAACTCGACTACGACAACTTTACCCGAGTAGTGGCTGGCCTGAGCAGCATGATTGGCGCCGTCGCTGGCGAGCAAAAATAGGCTAAATCCATACCGAATAGCCATTTGCGGTCTTGAAAACCGTAAATACCGTGTTGTGGCAATTCTTCTTTTACCTAAAGATAGAAATGCCACAGATAGCCACCCCCGAGGCAAAATCGGCAGATGCCCTTCGAACGTCAGCCAACCAATAACGACTCAGGCAAGACAGAAAGCCCCTCTCACTCAAACCTTTTGAGTGAATTTGGCAGCGGAGTTAGCCACAAGCTAGCGGCGCCGTTCAAAGGCGCCATTCAAATCGTCACAAACGAGAGCGACACTCCGGCGCAAAAGGCTGCCGAAGCTCTTGCATCACAATCAAAGGCTCATCTTGCCGGTGAATTTGTGGGCAGTGCCACGGTCTTCATTGCTGCCACAGCCATGCTCCGCCGCGCCCCTCTGCCCGGGAGCTTAGCGCCAATTCTTGCCGGCGGTCTAATTGGCGCAGTGGAACCCCTCAAGCAAGGCGAAAACAATCAAGACCGAATCGTTCACGGCCTCAACGGGGCCGCTGCCATCGCTATTATGGAAAACTTGCCCAAAGTGCTGAGCAAGACTGGTTTAGTTGCCACAGAGAAAAGTCTAAGCGCTGCTCTGATATCAGGCATGACCGTTGGAGCCGCCACAGAGCAAGCCACCAGCTTTATTCAAACCGGTCAAGCCGCAGATCTTGACCGCACAGCAATTGCCGCCGCTGGATTCGGCCTAACCAATATGGCCTTCCACGGAGTCGGCCTAGCCATTAATAAAGGCGTAAGCAATTTCGGCGAGCGTTCTAAGTTTGCCGATAAGGCCACATTAACAGCCATAACCAAAGATCGCCAAACCATTGCAGAAGAGGGTGGAGCACGTGGCTGGCACTTAGTTTGCGGCAGTGGTGGCTCGAAGGCCGGACTGACCAGCACCGGCGTCATCTTGGCCTGCCGCGCCGCCGAACTGAAGCTCGACACCATTGGCGGTGTCAGCGGCGGCGCCATACCAGCAGCCATGGCTGCAGCCGAATTGCCTTCTCACAAACTAATTGACTTAGCCAAGGCAACTGATTTTTCAGGACTCCTCGACAAGAAAAAGTTACTGACACCTTTCATCAAAGAGCGCAAACCGATTGATCTTCTGCAAGATGGCATGTACGGTTCAAGTAAACTAGGCGAACTGACTGACGCCCACGTCAAGGAATGGCCCACGAAATTCTGGACAATGGCTGTTGGCGATCACAGCGAAATGATGTTCACAAAAAACGGCGTGATGGAGTATACCCGAGAAGGTAGCAGAAACTTGGTCTCAAACAAGCCAGCCCAGCTCGGGGATGCTGTGCGAGCCAGCTGCGCCATTCCGGGTGTACTTGAATCTGTTACCCTCGTCGGTCGCAGACTTTTCGACGGCGCCCTCGGTAAATTCGGCAAATGCCCTACAGCAATGGTCACGTCCCACTATGGAGTACCAAGCGAAAACATCATCGCCAGCCTGCCAGTTGGCGCTATGTCAACCCTAAACAAAAGTCTCTATCTCTTTGCCAAATACTTGAGTGGCAACCTCGAGAAAGAGCACCGTGGCGTTATGGAAACAGCTGGCATTGTCATTCGTCCAGAGGTCAACAGCTTCCACTCAATGAAGTTCTTGCTCAATGCCAATCAAAAAGATGAAGCAATTCTGGCGGGCTATAGAAGCGCCATCGAACAATTTGCCAAAGCCAAACTAATATCTGGTGACAAACTAAAAGCTGCTAGCGCGGCTGGCGAATCAATGTCGGCCCTTGAAGCCTATTTTAAACCGGTGCCTGTCAGTCCATTTATCAACAACCCACATTTGCTCAGGCTAACGGCCCGACCAGGTCTAGCGCATGTTAACCTGGCTCTTGAAGCAAAATAAATTAGAGAAGAGAATGCCCAGCAAAAAACTACTATCACCAAAATTATCGCTAAAACTATTGTTGACACTAGCTCTCGGCAGTGCCACATACGATCCGGCTCTGGCTGCAGAAATTACAGTTCTACCCGGTAGCGCCGCTCAAACACAATCGACAATGGTCTGCAGCCGCATCGAGTGGCACACCTCGTTAGAAGAAGCAAAACAAAAAGCGAGGAGAGAAAACAAATTAATTGTCTGGATTCATATGCTAGGCAACATCGATGGCT
>CALRJJ020000547.1:0-4207 GCA_943367505.1 Flavobacterium psychrophilum
CACCTGGGTGTGGTGCGCCTATTGGCACAGAAATATGGAAGCAAGAACTACGAAAAACTCCAACAAGATGCTCGGCGCAAACATAGCATTCAAAAAGAAGAAGGTAACTTCATTTTTGTTGAAGTCGAACCTATCGGCGGTGACAAAGACGTCCTGCTAGTTACTGGTCATGAAATAGAAAAATTTCGCGTTTTGCGCTGTCAGTCGCCAGCCGTAGCCGACGCCATCGCTGCCCTGCTTTTACATTTACGTGACGATAAAGGCAACAAAGTTCCTCACATATACATGTCATGGAGTGAGGTGCATCCTCTGGCCTATGCGCTCAAGTACGCTCTTTTCGGAGAGGGTGAAACCGCGCCCCTGATCAGAGAACAACTGCGCCGCCATGAACCGGAACCCAATAAACGACCGATTGTTCACGTCGCCTAAGCCAAGCCATGTCAAGACCTTAACGCTAAGCGAGCATTAAGTTTAAATTTCAAGCTAACTTAGAAGCGACCTAAATAGCGACCTAAATAGCGACCTAAATAGATCGGTCGGTGTGACCGACCACATTCAGCTCAGTCAAGCGCTTAAGACCCCGCTCAGTATTAAGATCGAGGATGCGAAGCAAAGTACCACCATCGCGGTAGCGGTGGAGGGTAACTGTATCAGGCGCATTGCGATCAGCTGATAGGAAGCACCGCGGTCTACCCGCTTTCACAGTGTCTTCGACTTCGACCATAAGGTGGTCGCTATTGCTTTGCTGTTGAAGTCTCGCTAGTTCCTGGATGTCCACTTTTTGCTCCTGTTCAATTGACTCAATGGTTGCACATCTATGTGAATTAGACCAGACAATCGAGAAATTGAAATGAATTTTTGCTTGTTCAAATTGTAAACTACCTCTTGGCATAAGAACACTAATTACCAAAGACATACCGATATAATGGTCAAGTCATCTTCGCGATGGCCTTAGGTCATAAGCATGAGTAGCTCAGCGGTAGAGCACGCGCCTCTTAAGCGCTTGGTCGAGAGTTCGAATCTCTCCTCGTGCACCATTTAAACAAAACTAGATACAAAGAGAAGGTCGCTATTCGTCACGCGCTGGTGCATGCTCTTCGATGAAGGCAAGAGCTGTACCAAAAGCATCATCGGCCACCTTTGTATCTTCAAATGTATAGTGGTCGCCCTCAGCAAGGCGGACAAATTTCTTGTCTTTGGTAGCAAGATTCTTGAAAACACTCTCTGAGCCGATCAGCTTCGATTCACCGTCCTTATCGCCATGAACAATCAAAACAGGCATTTCCTTAATAGCCTTGGCCATCGCTTTGGTTTTATACATAAAGAATTGGCAAGCCACCATCTCACCAGAGGTAACATCCATTCTCACCATGTCATCTTCGCTCAGAGCGGCTTTTAGTTCTTGCTTCGGTGTAGCTACATCCATAAGTTTTTCGCCCAAACCAAAGGCATGCTTGGAGCCTACGGCCATACCAACCCCAACATTGACGAAGTTATTGACCGATTTGAAGTGATCGCCGCCAGGAGCAGCAGAAATGATGCCATTGATCAAAGTCGGATACTTGCTCGCGGCCTGCAAAGCTAAAGCGCCGCCCATGGCCTCACCAAGAATAAATACTGGCACTCCCTCATGCAGTTTGCGAATCTCTTCACAAGATCCTTTTACATCAGCTAAGGTCTTAGCCAGGTCCATTTTGCTGTCTTTCCTGTCAATCTCGCGCCAGCCACCGAAACCACGCAGATCGATGGCATAAACAGCGATATTTTTTGCCGCCATACGCGAACCAAGGTCATCGAACACTCCGCTATAGAGCCCTAGCTCATGCAAACAGAGCACCACAGCTTTAGGCTTCTTAGCGGCCCAGTAGAGTGCAGGAGGATTGCCCGGTACCAGACCTACTTGTGTACCCTGTAACTTTCTCTTTTTCCGCTTAGAGCCATCGCCGTGCTTCTTTGAGAATGGCCAGAAAGCCTGAGCTGGTGAGGAAGTGCTGATGCTAAGTGGAACAGCTGCAACCATAGCCAAAACCAAGCTAGCAGAAAGAAATTTAGATGGACCTACTCTCATTGGCACTCGTTTTAACAATTCCATTTTTAAAAAGTTAAGCCTAACCATCTTCTTCTCCTAATGTTTCACTTTAGTTTACTTTGTTTCCAGTTCCTGTTGCTCTCCAAATCGGCAGATTCTGCAGCGGATCGCGGATTTATAGCATTACAACCCAGCTGAGGAGCATTTGTCGCTTGCAACTTCGGCACCACCACTGGTGCCTGAATCTGGGTGCGGTCTCGCAGTACTTCTTCTTCTACACGATCGCGCAAATAGACAAAGGCTTGTTGCAATGTTGTCTCTTTACCATTAAGAGAAAGCCCCTCAATTAAACGTCTGGTGAACACGCTATTAGAATAGCGCTTTGACTCCCAAGAAATCTGATCAGCCTGACTGGCGGCCACCACAACCTGCCCTGGTGGAGAAGCCAGCACGGTTTCTCCGATGTCACGAATGCGATAAAGTGACTTGCCACCGGCCGCGGTAATGTCTTTATCTAATTCTTGAGTAAACTTAGATTCGCCTTTCTCAATAGCGGCAGCACCACTATGACAAACATCGAGAAAGACGCAAATGCGATCACTGTGAACTAAGTCTTTTAAACCAGCTAAAAACCACTGCATGGGGATACCAGAAAAAACAATATTATGCACATTGCCTTCATATGGCACAATGAAATTAGTGCCACCAACCTGGCTGGCAGCCTGGGTGCCGTGGCTAGAAATATAAACAACCGCCAGATCGTCTGCTTTAACCACACGCTTCATCCACTTATCACCGAGCAAGGCCACAATATTAGCTCTGGTGGCCTCATGATCAGTAAGTAGTTTGACATGGTCGGCTTGAAAACCAGCTTGATTAACCAGGAAATTTCTAAAGTCCACGGCATCTTTGGCGGCAAATCGCAGATTGAGAGAAGCGTCTTGAAAGCTGCTAATACCTACAACCAGAGCCCATTTATCTTGAATAGGTTTATTGTAGATAATGCTTGAATTAGCAGCTAAATGTTCAGCCAAGTTCTTATTCTTTTCTTGCTCAAAAAATAAGCCCTTTTGCATGCTCTCAATTGACCGTGCTTTTTCAATCACCGGCTTGGCTTCAGCTATTTTGTCTTGAGCGATGAGAATCTTGCCCAGAGATTCAAGATCACGGGCAGTTAGTAGACTATCTTCCCCACTAACAGTTTGGTCATATTGAAGAAGACGTCGGGCATACTTCTCAGCCTCAACCAGCTTACTTGGTTGGGCTTGCAAAATATCTATCAATTCACGCTCAATCAAAGCAACATAACTATGTTGCTGCCCAAGATTGCCCTCTTCAATACTTAAGGCTCGCTTGAGTAGAGGCTCGGCTTCAATAGCTTTATCGGCTGCCACGAGAAGATCTGCCAGATTGATCAAGTTCTGTGCCACTAGTGGGTGGTCAGCGCCAAAGTTCTGCTCGCGAATGTTAAGACCAGAACGTAGCAGGCTTTCGGCCTTGCTATAGTCGCCCATATTGCGGTAAAGAAAGGCTAAATTATTCATACAAGTAGCAGTTTCAGGATGCTTGTCGCCTTTCAGGCGAATGCAAATCTCAAGGGCCTCCTTATAGGCATGCTCTGAGGCACTGTACTTGCCCTGGCGCAAATAGAGCTGGCCAATTGTACTGAGATCTACCACTACGGGCAGTGACTCTCGCCCCGAGTTGGCGAGGTCAATATCGAGAGCCTGTTTTAGACTCTTCTCGGCCGCATGGTAATTGTCGCTTTCCAAATAGGCCTTGGCTAGAGTAGTCAAAATAGAACTGACTGCAGAATCGTTGCCTTTCGCTTCTTTTAAGCGCAGACTTAGAGCTCGCTCTAACAGACTAATAGCAGCCGGCGCTTGGTCAATATCTAGCAAGACTTTGGCCCGAGCGGCTAGCGCCGCCGCCAACTCTAAGCTATCACCCCATTGCTCCTCAACCAACATCAAGGCCTGCTTTGATCGCTGATCAGCCTCTGAATGCTTTCCTTGACGTTGATAAAGAGCGGCTAAATTAGTCAAGTCACGTACCAAGCTGCTGTCTTTGGCGACACCAGCTTTCTGCCTGGCGGCGATAGCGCGCTGGTAAAGCGCTTCGGCCTCACCGTACTTGCTCTGCAAAAAATAACAATCGGCCAAACGCTCTATGCTGCCA
>CALRJJ020000548.1:0-4202 GCA_943367505.1 Flavobacterium psychrophilum
GACACAATCTCTAAACAGCTAAAACGCGGCAATCTCAATATGCTAGTGGCGGGCAGCTTTGTCGCAGTAGTGAGTTGCGCTTTCCTTATACTAACAGCCCGCACCAATCTGAATGAAGTGCTTGGCCCTGTATCGATGTCGCCGGCCGAAATCATAAAAATAAAAGACCCTTCTAAGCTTTTTCGTTACTACATCAGTACCACGGGCTCCCGAGTAAGCGGAACAATTTGGCAAGAAGGCTACGAGAGTATTGACCGCCAAGATAACACCGTAAGATCGACCACCGTCAACAGCGAAATTCAACTGATGCAGCTTGAAGACAAGGTTGTGCTGATTCGAAGACATCGAAGTTCAAAAGACAAAGGTATTGCCGGCGCCTTGCTCACGGTGCCTAAAGATCTAGAAGGGCTAACAGCTAACCTCAGCCAAGATCCCAAACTAAAAGAGCAATTGCTACCTCTATTGATTGATTCGACACGGTTCAACTGGGGTGGTTATTTCATTTTGACAATCTTCATTCCTATGTTGATTGGCGCAATACTACTAGTTCGCAAAGCAATCGCACGCATGTCTGATAGGTTTCAAAATCCTAGCATTCAAGCGCTCCAACGCTTTGGTGATGCCAGAACTATACTTCCCCAAATAGAAGAAGAACTGAGGCAAACTGACAGTGTATTTCACTGCTCGATGCTCTGGCTGACTAAGAACTGGCTAATTACTAGCAAATACACAGGTATAGAGATTAGGAACATCAAGGAGTTAGTTTGGATTTATCCGCAGACAACTACTCACAGTGTCAACTTTGTGCCCACAGGCTCAACACATGGTCTAATTATCTGCGATAGCAGCGGAAAATACACACAGATTTACCTGCCATCCGGCGACTTTGCCAACATTATTGAGTCTCTACACGAACGTGCTCCATGGGCATTTTATGGTTTTGCTCCTGAGTACAAAAATAGATGGCAAGGCAAAAATCGAGCCGCAATGATTGCCGAAGTAGAAGAGCGTCGCATGGCTGTAGAGAATGAATCTTTGTCGGACAAATAGCTTTTACCAGCGCTGGGGTTTAGATGGCCTGATTAACCCCATCTGGTAAATCCTGGCAGACCCGGGTGGCAGAGTTAATTCAAAGACAACCGTTACCACCAATCAATGCGCTTAGCGCTTCTTTCATACTGCCAAAGACAACATGACTAGTACGAGCTACTGGGTCAATTCTTCTCACCCTATTTTGGCGAGAATCACTGGACCAATCAGAAGTAGGGTCTTCAGAATCGGAGTCGCCAAGACCGGGTTCCAGATCTACGGCCAAATACGTGCCATCCGGGAAATCAAAGAACACCAGCCATTTCCGGTTATCAGCGCAGCTGACTTCGCGCTCAGCCAATCGCTCCCGCTCCAAATACTCCTCAAGACTTAGGCCCTCCTCAAGGCCCTTCTGCCTTACTACTTCCATTTCATTTGCATAGTAGTCAGTCTCCCCAGGCAAACAGACGCACTCACACTTAGCAATCGAACGAAATGCTCCAGACTCTGGCGCACCATACTTAATACCGTCACATTTTCGATAAAAAGTACTGAGTTCGCCAGGCAGAGGCATGCCACCAAAACTAGCGCGGTTATCTAAGCGGTTCAATTCTTTCTCGAATTCTGCGTGCTCTAATGGGGGAGCGACATTAGAATTCTCGCTCAGGGAGGCAAGCAAACCGTCTATCCCTCCAAGGTTTCGCACCGCCCAGCCAAGCTTTGGTCTAATCGTCTGGTTTTCGCCAACTTGCTCAATACCAACGAAGCCACCAACTAGCTGCATGTTCTTAGATCTCGAGCCTTCTTTAAACTTGAAAGGCACTAGCGAAAGGCCGCTAGGAAGACTAGTCGATATAAGGCCTGGAACACTAAAGAACATACTGTAGGGAGTCTTCTCGGGCTCTCCCTCGGGTTCAATGACGAAAGGCTCATTCAGAAGAGAGTTTGCAACGGTGAAAGAGCCGGTCTGATAGTGCCGAATGTAGGGAATCAAACGGGCAATCCAACCATTTATGCGGTCCCACCCGTAAGCTTTCTTCAGTTTATAAATGTTTTGCCAGTACTCTAAATCAATATCTCCGTCAGCAGCACGCACAAACTGATCAAGAATGGGGCGCAAACTAGAAAGCCACCAGTCCATTTCAAAGTGTGCCAATATCTCAATCTTCTCTCTCAGGTTGCGCCAATCACTTACTGAGCCCTCTAAGGTAATTGAAGGGATACCACAGACACAAGTAACCACATACTCAAAGTAGGCTTCATAAGCATCGAGTATTGTAATGGCGCAGACAGTTCGCTCAAGAGGTCCAGTGGTACTAAAGTCAGTCATGAGCTGGTCGTAGGTTTCCCCGATATTATCCTTCAGAGCCTCGCCCAAATTGTCTATCAGACTCTGCCAATCACTCTCAGGCGAGTCTGGGTCAAATTCAGAAACACCAATGGCAACTATCGCCTTGCCTTCATGAGAAACCAATCTTTTACGCAAACGCTCAGGATTGTTGTGAACATGCTGAGCAACGCCTTGCATGATTGTTATCCAGAGCATGTCGGGAGACAAAGAGAGGGGCCGATGCTCGGCAAAGGCAAGGTGTACCGCTTCGATCAGGGCGTGATTGGTAATCTGACGGACAGTCTTAGAATTGTATCCCGAGCAACTGAGAATAGGCTGACAGCTATCTCCTTCTGACTGAAGCAGCAGAGCATTAATTCCCTCATGGGTCTTCCAGGTTGCCATAGAATTCGTTACCGCAGCCACATCGTGAACTGGAAACGTAATAAACCGGTCGCTTACTCTGGTGGTTATCATTTTTCTACCTAAACTGAAGATACGATAGATAGACTCCAATACTTTATGCCACACCGCAGCGACAACTCCACCATTTACCGAAATAACGTGAAAGCCCGGCAAAACGAAGCGCGGACATTACTGCCCGCGCCCGTGTGCTGCACGTAGTCGTGCAAATTAAAGAAACCGACCCGTTAGATAAATTGGCATCCTTCTTGCAGTAAGTGGATAAACATGTTGAGAACACTTGGTGTAGCTACACCAATAAATATTGCGATCGCAGCAGCCATTAATCTTCCTCTCCTTGTGTAAAATGCAGAGCGACCTTGCATCAAGGTAACAATCACAGTAATGCTTCCCCAGCCCAGTCCGAGTATCTCGATGGCATTGGCAATAATATTTGCCGTAGCCTCAGCGTTAGCAAGATTGTTAACCCTAACCGTACCGGCAGTATTTACTCCATTTAGAACCACAGCGTCGCCTCCTTGTGCCCCAATAGTGCCATTACAGGTACCTTGCAGCCCTGGAGTATTACTGCCGGTTGCCCAACCACTACCGACAGGTGAAATCAGGCCGTTGGTCGCTCCTTGCAGAATTGGTGTGGTAGCACAATTTTGGCCCTGAAGAATTTCTGAATTTGGAGCGATAGGTCCATTACCGCTGGCACCGCTGATAGGCGGAAGATCGCTACTGGCTGGCAGCGGAGCTGTCGCCTGAGCAGATACTGGTGCAGGTGCAGGTGGAACAAGTGGAAAAGGTGCTACTGGCGTTTGCGCTGGACTTACCTGAGCAGCAGTTGTGTCCATACCGTCTACCGGCATACTGGCGACGGGCACAGTTAGCATACTCTTGCCACCATAAACGGCACTATCTACTGCCACAAAAGATGTAAAATCCGACATCAACTTGTGATCAAGTGCCACCTTAGTGATTGCCTTTCTAATGCGAGGGTTAACCTGCCCCGTAGATAAGCCAGACAGATCTTGATCGGTCAAATGGTCAATTTTCTGTCTCGACCAAACTTTTTCTATGGCACTATTAGTAGTGTCTCTCAGGGGCAAAGTAACGGCTAGACACTGCTGATATGGTCGCCCATTTGCATAGCCAGTTAGCATGACTTTGCCCTGACCAGCTCCTCGATAACGAGCCGTGAAATAAAGTGGCTTATTGGCCCAGACATCGCTCACAGTTCCAGGATAGACATCATAAAGTTCAAGGCCTTCAGTCTTCAATTTGACATCAGTTAGGGCAGGGCTAGCAATGCGCGAATAGAACTTCTTGCCCACCTCTTCAGCTGAGCTATTGAGCAGAACAAAGTCGGCCTCGCCTCCTCCCAGCCTTGCCACATTATCAATCAAGGAACGATTGACACTATCACCAGTACCGA
>CALRJJ020000549.1:0-4200 GCA_943367505.1 Flavobacterium psychrophilum
ATCAATCTTGCCCGCATCAATACTGAGAATTTCAGCATTGCCGTAGTTTGATTCGGTGATGATGCCCAATTGCCCACCAGTAAAAGACTTGGCCTTAATTGCCAGGTCACTCAAAACAATACTGAGCAAAGCAATTGACTGCTGTTCCCCCGAGGCCAGAAGCACATCAAGCTCGCGTGGATTAGGCTTGTCAGAACAGCGACCAGCCAGACGCACCAAACTATCAGTAGTGTCGCCCATGGCAGAAACTACCACAATGGTCTTGTAGTCGGCACTAACAGAAGCCACTATTTGAGCCACGTGGGCGATACGCTGAGGATTCTTTACCGAGGTGCCACCGAACTTCAATACTTTGATTTTCTTAGTTGAATTACTCATGTTTAGCTCCTTTATTCGAGGCGGAAGAAACTAGAGCGACACGAGCAGCCTCTTGCAGGGCTATCTCTAAATCTTGCAAAAGATCAGGAGCGTCTTCAATGCCAACAGACAAACGAATCAGACCATCGACAATACCGAGAGGTTCACGTACTTCTTTGGGGATAGGAGCATGAGTCATCGTAGCTGGGTGGCAAATCAAAGACTTAACGCCGCCAAGACTTTCACCAAGCTGGAACAATTCAGTAGAATTGACCACACTCTTAGCCGCTTCCAGACCGCCTTTAACAACAAAGCCAACAATGCCACCAAAACCAGTCATTTGCGTCTTAGCCAAATCAAACTGAGGATGTGACGGCAAACCAGGGTAATAGACACTTTCAACCAAATCGTGCTCTGACAAATATCTAGCCACGGCAAAGGCATTGCGCTCATGCTCTTTCAAACGCAGAGCAAGGGTTTTCAAACCGCGCAAAATCAAGAATGAATCGAAAGGCCCGGGCACTGCGCCGCCCGCATTTTGATAGAACTTCAGTTGATCATAAAGCTCATCATTATCAGTGATGATAGCACCACCAATTACATCGCTATGCCCACATAGATACTTGGTTGTACTGTGCACAATGATATCTGCACCAAATTGCAAAGGCTTCTGAAAATATGGGGTAGCAAAAGTATTGTCGACAGCGAAGAGCAATTTGTGTTTCTTTGTGATTTTGCCAACGGCCGCTAAATCAGCCAATTTCAAGAGCGGATTAGTCGGTGTTTCTAGCCAAACCAATTTAGTATTTGGCTTTATTGCCGCTTCAATCTCTTCAGGCTTGGCAGCGTTGACATATGAAAATTCGATATTGAATTTTCTTTTGACCTTCTCGAATAGCCTGTATACGCCACCATAGACGTCTTCTCCAACAATGACATGATCACCAGCAGACAAAATATCAAGCACAATTGATACGGCGGCCAAACCTGAAGCGCAGGCTATTCCATACTTGGCTCCTTCTAAAGAAGCAAGGCAAACCTCAAGCGCTGTGCGGGTTGGGTTATGAGTGCGAGCATACTGATAGCCCTTATTCTTACCCAATTCATCGAGTACAAAAGTAGAAGTTTGATATATGGGGGTAATTAAAGCCCCGGTGGTTGGGTCGGCCTCTTGGCCGCTGTGAATCGCTAAAGTGTTGAAGCCAAAGTTACGCTGGGGAGCGTCGCTGCTGGATCTAGACTGGCCCTGGGAAGACGGCTGTGTTGAATCTTGCTTACTAGTAGTCATTTATTTTTCTCCAAAGAAAAACTCCCTTTCTCGCGGCTGCGGGAAAGGGAGTTGCTAACTTAATTACTGATCTTTAGTCTCGATATGCTCGATCAAAATCGTAACGCAACAAATCCCTGCCCGCGAGGGGCATGGACATCTGCATGTTGCTGGTGGAACGATTTAACATGCCGAGCATTATGCGGGTATAAAATTTTGATTGCAAGACTATTCGACTAATTGTTAAGCAACCATGAACAAAGGCGAGTCGACAAGGCGCACTACCAAAGGCAAATACATATAGATGATTGCAGATTGAAAAATGCCGCATAGACACATGTTTAGTGCACTTCCAAAACTGTCATTTTTTCTGCAAAATTTCTGACACTTGTGGAAATCAAAATTTGATAGCCGATGAGCAGTTGCAATTTCCTCCGTCAATCTTGTCTCATTTTCGCGTGAAAAATGAGTCAAGATCGGAACGCCTCAAAAAGAGGAAAACCAGCGGAAGAGAAAAACCAAGTATGCAATACTGTTTGAGCCCAAATTCCAGTCGAGAATAATCAATGACAGAAGCAGAAACAGCAGACCAAACCGAAGCCGCCGTAGCCAAAGCATTGAATACAAGAATCGCGCTGTACGATCCGACCCAAGACTCGCTGGAAGAAATTACTGACTTACTTCATCAAGCCTATGCCAGCCTGGCAGCTCGCGGCTTCAACTATGTCGCCGCCACGCAAACGACTTCAGTTACAGAAAGTCGGCTAACTGCGGGGAAGGGATACATCGCCCGGTTGACGGGAGAAGCGAAGATAATAGGAACGGTTACCTATTACACCACAGCAAGAGTTGCGCCTGACGAACCAGAGTATTACAAGAAACTTTCAGTCGGACACTTTGGCCAATTTGCTGTACATCCTGAAATGCAAAAGCTAGGCATAGGCAACAGACTGGTTGAATTTGTAGAATCCCTTGCGCGAGCAGACGGCAAAGAGGAAATGGCCTGTGACACCGCCGAAGGTGCCACTGACTTAATCGAATACTATACGAGCAAAGGCTACAGGCTGATTGAATACCACCAGTGGGACAAGGCCTGCTATCGCAGCGTGATTCTTAGCAAAAAACTTGGCTGAGTGAAGCCGTCAATGCTGCAAGAACCGGAGACATATCACTGGCGGTGTGCCATTTTGGACTTATCGCGTGCATCAAGACCGTCAGTTACGATTTCAATTCGACCATCTTTCTTCAAGGCGTTGAGCCAATCATAAATGCGCTTATCTTGGCGGTAGAACAGCTCATTGCCAGGATCGGCATCAGCATTTTGCATTTCATAAGGCTTTACGCCATCGGGGCTCGGCGGCTTCTCCTCTGCTACAAAAACTTTCTTGATTCCCATTCGGATCAATTGATCCGCGTCAGGTAATGAACCGACAACTTCCTTCGTTAGCGGAGCTTCTTGGTGAATATCAACATCTAAAAATGTGCTGGAACCAATACGCGGCTGCTTCAAATAATCGCTAGTAGCCTTGGCAAAAGTCTGAAACTGATCCCGTTTCATCTCAGCAAACTTGGGTTCGCTGGCACCATCAGGATAATGTTGATAAATATCCGAGTGAAAATGCTTTGCCATCTCATGCGCAATTGTGGGACCATGGCCGGTCATTCCAACAACTAAAGTATTTTGATCAATATCACCATTTCTGATGCGCCTATCAACTTCACCCAACCATGCGTCTTCGTTGTTTGTATAGAGCCCACTGGCGCGACGGCCCATAGGAACTGTGTCTCCGCCAGCCGTTATGGCGCTCAAATCTTGAAAGCCCTTGAAAGGAGAATTCGCATCACGCGGCTGCATTAATCGGCCAAGCTCACGAGCGGTCAGCTGTGTATCTTCACCCTCAGAACCACGAGCACTATCGTTTGGAATTATCAACTTCGGCAAATCAGAGACGGCAGCATCACTCCGGTCCGCTGCTCGCATTCCTTTTGCTGCTGCAGCCTGCTGCTGAAAGAATAGCAGGCCCTCTTCAGAGGTAGGACGCAGTGATGCAGGAGTTGTTGAATCTCCACCAATCACATTTTCAGAAGAAGTCTGTATGTCTTTTTGATGCGACAAAACTACAACCTAAATAACGAAAACACTTGAAAAAGCAATGAACAAAAATCAAAAGAATAGCTAGTAGATGAATAGCGCGGCAAAGCAACTCTTGCAATATACCCGTTCGGAAATCGAAATAAGCGAAAATCCCTTGACACTATCGACAGTTGAATGGATCAATAGACTATGGATCAGCCAATTGACACCACCCTAGTTATTTTATCCCACATCATGCCGATGGTGCTAGCGCAACCAGGTCTAACCACTGGCATCAGCGCTCTACTCTTAGGCTGGATACCAATGGCCTGCGGAGCAAGAGGCTATTCCGGCAAAATCTACTTTGCTGGCATAACCAATATCGTTCTGGTCCTTTCTACAACGAATTTGGTCGGCAACGCCCAAGCTCCAAATATTGAAACAATCCATACGCTCCGCACAGGACTAGATGCGGCTCTTCTATTCATCAGTTCAATACTTA
>CALRJJ020000550.1:0-4194 GCA_943367505.1 Flavobacterium psychrophilum
GCGGCAGCCAGAAGCTTTTTGGCGTTGCGAATTCTTCCCAGGGGGTGGTGGTGATTGTCGTTTTGATCGCCTCTTACGAGGGGTATAACTTGTACTCCTGTTTCAAACCCTGAAAGGCCTAGAGCCAATAAGGGGAAGACCGTGAGACAAGCGAAGAGTATGGCTGACCAGGAGTAGTTATAGTCTCCCAGGAGACGCTGCCACCAGCCGCTTATGAGCTCAGGGTGAAGGTATACTTGATAGAGGCCTGCCGCTACGACGATGGCACTGAGTGACAGGAAAGCCACTACAAGTAGAACAGCAATGCCAATTACTTCGCGTAGGCCTTTGAGAAACAATGCCCCTAAGAGCAGGATCATTATCAAAGCTACAGCTAAGCGATTCTGGGCGAATTGATCTAGAGCAGCGTAGGCCATCAGAGCGAGGCCGCCAATGACAATTAGTTGCCGAGACCGGTCAGCTATCAGGTATGCCAGTGCGGCTACCACAGCAGTAATGACATACCCTTGCACTGTTATTGCCTTGTGCATTTCGTGGTTTTCCACAAAGTGGGCTGCTCCGTCTGAAGCAGACAGTGTGATTGTGATCAGGTAGGCGCAGGCGGCAAAACCCAGTAGAACCAAGACGCAGAGTTTTGCTGACCAGCCTGGTAAGCGACTTTCTAGCATGCTGATACTGCCTTGCCCGTGCGGGCTCTCGTTAGCTACGGTGAAGTACACAGGCAGTGCGGCAAATAGAGTAACCAGGGCCAAAACAATCGTTGCCAGCGGGGCTAGTGCTCCAGCTGCGGCAAAAGCAATGGTGGGTTGATAACAGAGGGTTGAGAAGTAATCTACCCCGGTGAGACAAACGACTCTCCACCATGGGGCTGTGTGTTCTACCTGGTGCTCTTCCTTGTCGCTCCCAGCCATAAACCATTTTTGTACATGTCTTGTTTTAGTCATTTTGCTTTTCCAGTTATTGCCGCTTAGGTGCAGCGGTTAAAAATTGCTATCGCTTACAGCGTTGTGGCGATAGCGTGTCTAGGACGTCTTGTGTCTGACAATGTCACTGAGGGTGAGCCCCCGCGCCATGCCTTCTACCCACTCGGCCAAGAATGCTAAGAGCGGAATTTGCGCTCTCAAGGCGTAGTTGGTTGCGTCCATAATCGTTGTGCGACCTTGTTGTTGCGAATCTGGCACTTCTAGACTGAGAAAATCGGAGATGATTTTCACCAGGGCGATGCTGTCCATCAATGGCAACCTGTCTCTATCGCCGCTGTGAGCGTCAATCATAAAGACTGCCAGGGCTAAGTCCAGACCAAGGTCAGTCATTGCTGTTACTTCAGTCGGGTTGGTGATGTTGGCGCCGGCTAGCAGGGCAATCATGGCGGTTTTCTCTCCGCTATGAGCTTGGGCTAGACCGGTTAGGGCAAAGATGAGGCCGTTCGGGCTGTCTTCAATGCGCTGCGCCGGTTGATTGATGTTTTCTATGGCTTGGGCCGCTCGATACAAGGCTTTCATGTAACGACGGTCAGCTGTCAAAACCATTTGTTCGGGGCGCAAGAAAGTGACTTCGGCAGTTAAGCCTGTTTGGCTATAACTAGTAATTTTTCCGCCATAGGCCAGGTAGCTGCGGCATAGAACATAGAGGGCAAAAGCCGGGTCTAGTTCATCGTCAAAAGCTACGATGCGGTCATGGTCTAAATATTCAATGCGGTGGATGCTCATAAAATCTCCTGCGGTGGTCAAAGTTTTTGAATGTTGAAAGTTGGTAGTGCGGCAATATCTTCATTAGCTAGGCGCTAATGAAAAATGCTGCGGAGTGGCGGGTGTAGATAAGAAGTGTTGTAGTGCCAAGAAAAAGAAGTGTGATAGAGATCTTGATATTGGCTTGATCAATTAGCCCTTGGCAAGCAGATCTGATTACATATTTCTTTCCACCCACTGGCCTATGTCGCTCGGTTGCTAGTGTCTCTTTGGCTTGGTCGGTAAGTGGTCTTTTGTCTGTGATTTCCGTTGATTGCGCTGCGCTAATTTGTGCGCATCGGCCCCTTCAGACGGACTGAAAACAGGCCGCTTTGTGCTGTGGCTACTGAGTCGATTTAATCTAAGATAGGCGGCCTTCCGTAATTGCAATTCATAAAGACCATAGCGCCATTGCCAAGAGTGTTGGCGTTCTAGCAGTATGTATGAATCTATTCCACCAATTTTTCAATTTAGCTATCAAGCAAGAAGGTTTTTCTCCACAAGTCCCGTGCACATTCTCAAGCGCTATCACCCAAATGAAGTTGGCAGTGGTAGTTCGCTTCCTTTTGCTTTGGCAAAATTGCTCCAGCTCAAGCATTCAACTTAGTTTGATGCTCAACAACAATCTCAATTAGAGAAACACAAATGGACAACATCTTGCACTACACCGACCCTACTTTGACATTAGTAGCGGCGGTGTCTTTCGTCATAGCCTTTCTCGTTGGAGTCTGGTTAGGCGGTAAATATGGAAAGCAAACAATTTTCCCGGCCCTGGTTGTCTCCTTCGTTGCCTTCTACATTCGTTCAACGGCTTTTCCCTTAAGCTTCGAAGCAATTGCTGCTGTTAGTGCTCTGCACGTTGCCGCAGGTGCTCTCACAGCTTTGATCACAGGGCGTTCCAATCGACCCGAGGCTTAACTCCTTTTGCTATGGAGATCAACAATGGCAGCAACAACTGAAGCTGTTTCAGCTTCTTCCCCCTCCGCGGCATGGCAAAATTTTCCGGCAGTCTTGCCAGAAGATTTCGACTATACAGATTTTGATGTGCACAACTACATGCAGACTAGTGGTTTTAATGCTGCTGTCGATCAAGCTTTCGCCCCACTTTTTGCCGAAATCGAAGAGCAGGCTCAGTTAGTTAGAGCTCGTCTCGAAGCGCTTTGGCTCTCTTTTGGTTAATCAAGTTTAGGAGTAATAAACTATGTCTGCATCTCAATCACAACCAACATTGATTCATCGCAGCGCTCTTGAAGCACAGCATGGTAAGTTTGCTGTCGTTTCAGTATCGGCACCTGCTGAACAATATTCGCAATTACTTGCCCTGGGCGACACTATCGCTGAAGAGTATGGTATTGCACCAGCCATGGTACAGCTAACACCACTTGCGGCGGAACCAGCAGCAACCATTCGCTATTTGATTACCGTCACCAAGAGTACCGGCAAGCGCTAAAGCGTCTGCCCCGCCAGATATATAAGACACGATCATTTAAACAGTGGAGGTTCTTACAAAGAACCTCCATTTCATTCGCCAACTATTGCCCAAAAGGCAAAGAGGAATCACATATGTTGATGCCCATTACCGCCCTCCTTCCCATCGTTTTACTGATGCCAGTGATCTTAGGCATGATCATGGTCAGCCACAATATCTACAAATTTTTCGGTAGTCATCCTGAGCTTGGATTTTCCAGCGAAGGTAAGGCAATTGCCATTGCTGTTTTTATCTTCATTATTTCAGGAGTCATAGTCGCAATACCTTTCTTGGGTACGGGCGGCTTGCTTGAAGTATTGGCTCTGCTTGTCACTTTTGCCTACTTTGTGGCGGCACTGTACTACCTAAAGAAATGGGTGATGCAGGCTATCTATACCACTCATGACGAGTTGACGAAATGTGCTTCAGCTATCACTACCGTGAGCTTTCAGAAGTCTGTTATGGGTTTAACTGCCCTGCTTTTGGCTTCTGGCAAGCGCACTGAGCTACTCAGCGATGAGCAGAAGGAAGAAATTGTTGAGCGCATCAAGCATGCCAGAGCTTTTGATCATCTACCTACTGATGCTCTGGTTGGTTATTTCAATACTTATCTAGGTGACATTGAACATCCAGTGTGCATGTATGCCTGGGAAAGTACCTTGAATAAAGTCAAACAACTGTCTGCCGATAGCTATCAGACTGACATTGCCATGCGTTTGGCCGTGTCAATTGTTGGCGGCAGAAGAGGTCGAAATATAGACCAGACGCGCCTGCAGCTAGTGGCTGATGGTCTAGGTCTCGACTCAAGCAAATACACGCACTAAATTCTGTCTGCCCTGACTTCGGTTAGGGCAGGCTTTCTTAATTAAAAAACGGAGTATAAGCCCCATGAAAATTCTTTTGATCAATAGAAACAATCAGCTATTAATGCGACTGTCGCAAGTTTTGATAGCTTCTGGCCACAAAGTTACCCTGGCTATTTCGGTTAATGAGGCTCAC
>CALRJJ020000551.1:0-4190 GCA_943367505.1 Flavobacterium psychrophilum
GTACAATGACGCTGCCGTTATGCAGATGATTATCGACAAGCTGCCTGATCTCGTACAAGCTGCCGCTTCTCCTCTAGCCAAGGTCGGATCAATCACCTTGCTTTCCACCGGTGGTGATACCACTGGCGCCAGCAAGATAAGCGGAGACGTCTTGAATGTTGCCGCCCAAAGTCTGACAATGATCAAAGGTCTGACTGGTATCGACTTAGCCGATCAAATGCGCCGGCGTGGTCAACCAGAAGAAAGCAACCACCAGGCCAAACCGGCTCCGGCTGTTGCACCAGCAGCAAGACCGCCGCAACAACAACAACCACCAGCTAATCCAAATAACTAAGAAGTACTGCAATCAAGAGTAAGACCATAAGCAAACGCATCATAGTGATTGGAGCAAGCGGAGTCGGCAAAACCACCCTGGTGGAAGCGCTGACTCCGCTTCTGGCATTGCCAGTTATTCCCGAACTAGGGCGAAAACTTTGCCTAGAAATGGGTTATCAGTATCCTGGCGAAATTCCAGACCAAGAACTATTTAAGAATCAAGTCTTAAAAGCGCAGATCACTGAAGAGAATAATCTTGGCAGCTTTATCGCAGACCGTTCCACCCTCGATGCCTGGGTACTATGGCAACGCTGGAACATGTGTCAAGCAATGACATATGACAGCGAGCGTTATTACAACGAAGCTCGCCAACAAAGCACTCTATACACAGATATCATCTACATTCCGCCCATGTTTCCACCCAGCGACGACGGTTTTCGCTGGACTGACCCAGACTACCAAAAACAAATCGACCGATTGGTTAGAATGACTCTGTTCGATTGGCAATTGCTTGATCGCACTCTAACCCTGCAAAGTCTCGCTCATCAGGAGCGCTTGAAAGAAGCCCAAACATGGCTGGAAAACCGGCTTTAATTATCCATCTCTCACTGCTAACGGCCGTCTTTATTACTAGTTGCTCTAGCTTGGGGCTTTCTGCGGCCTTAGCCAATAATGACAAAGCTTTAGATAGCCCGAAGAGCCAGAATAGCCCGAATAGTCCTGCTAGGGCTCCGAATCAGAGTAATCAGAAGAATCCGAAACCGCGGATTGTCTCCCTGGCCCCTTCCAACACTGAACTACTTTGCTCTGTCGGGGCCAAAGACCAGATTATTGGTGTATCGTCCTTCTGCGACTACCCTAAAGAAGTAAGCGGGATTACCAAAGTCGGCACCTTTATTTCAGCAAACCTGGAACGGCTGGCCCGACTGAAACCCGATCTAGTCATGCTCGTGTCTGGACAGGAAGAACTGGCGAGCAAGATCAAGAATCATCATTTAAACGCTGTCGTTATTGACAACAGTACGCTCACCGATATCGGTAGAAATCTGAAACGGGTTGGCGAACTCTCAGGGCATTGCCAAGAGGGAGGGGAAGCCGCAGAAAAATTCGCAACCAAGCTTCAAGACCTAGCAATAATCATAAAAAAAGCCAATAAAAGCCCCAAAGTTTTTTATTGCGTTTGGCCGCAACCACTGATGACCGCAGGCAAATCGAGCTTTATTCATGGCATCATCACCTCCTGTGGTGGCATAAATGTGGCCGGCGATATCAAAGTCAGCTATCCCCGATTCAGCCTTGAGCGACTAGTTTTGAGCAACCCAGACTTGATTATCATGCCTTACGAAGCTCGCAATCAGGCCTTCATGAAACAGTCGCCTTGGAATAAGCTGCAAGCAGTGCGTCAAAATCACGTTTATTATCTGCCTGATCAAAAGAATGACATGCTTTCGAGGCCAACCTTAAGAGTGATAAAAGGAATGGCTTGGCTCGGGGGTATTTTTCACCCTGAGCTCAAAAGCGAGCTGGCGACGTGGTCTGAGACCACTACAGCAGGAAAAACAGCAAATCATTCGTTTTTGCCAGCGGCCCACAATTCATTCAACAATGTTTATGTGAGAAATTGAGCATCTTAAGAATGCTCATAAATGGCAATTCTCTTCAACCGAAAGGTGGATGAATCGGGTGCCAATCGGATTTAATATAGGGAGGTTAGGAGAAACGAATTTCCCTTTAATTGTCATCGTGGCCATTTATAGAGAATACGTTTTATTTACTGTGATTATTGACTCAGGCCTAATGGGCTAAAGCGTCGCTATAATCTGGGTCGAGGGAAAGATTCCCTTTCTGAAAAGCGCTCTGCGCAGGTAACATGAATCACTTAGTCGTAAGCGGCATCAACTACCATTCAGCTCCCATAGCCATCCGGGAACAGTTCTGCATTCCGGATTCCTGCATCGGCCATGCCTTAGAAGCCCTAAAACGCTTTCCTCATATAAAGGAAGCAGCGATCTTGTCAACCTGCAATCGTACAGAAGTGTACGCAGTTGTAGATGATGTAGCGGCTGGCCTAAAGGAAATTGACCTATTCTTCAGCTCCGTACAGTCAGTGAGCGATCACGAGGCCCTCAAACCGAATTTTCGTTTGCTCAGAGATGATGTGGTCTTGCACATATTGCGCGTGGCAGCTGGCTTGGACAGCATGATTCTGGGCGAAGGCCAGATCATGTCGCAAGTAAAAGCCTCACACCAGGCTGCTCTTGAACACGGAACAGCCGGACCAATTCTCGATATAGTCTTTAAGTTGGCTCTCACAAACGGTAAGAGAGTCCGTTCAGAGACAACCCTTGGTAAAAAAGCGGTTTCAGTCAGCTCGGCCGCAGTTGAACTGGCAAAAGATTTACTCGGTAGCCTGAAAGATAAATCAGTAGCCGTAATCGGCATGGGCAAAATGGGTCAGATTTGCACCAAGCATCTTCTTTCCGATTCAGGGCAAGGACCGATAGTACTCTTCAATCGCAACAGCGAACGCATCGAAAACTTCCTCAGCAACAAGCTCAACAACAAAGAGCGTCTAAAAACTAGCTTTAGCTTCGAAGAGCGCACAGCCGTGGCAGCTCAAGCAGATCTCGTTATTGTTGCCACAGGCTCAAAACAATTTGTTCTGCAACGCGATGAGCTGGCCCGCCAGCGCCACAAAAACTCGCCCAAGCAAATAATCATCGACATCTCCGTGCCAAGAAACGTTGATCCTGCGGTGGCTGAACTTGACGGCGTTGAGCTCTATATTGCTGATGACTTGAGCCAAATCGTGGCCAAGAACATGGCCTACAGAGAAGCCTTGATCAGCGATGCTGAAACCATAATCTACGAAACCCTTGAGGAATATCACAACTGGGAGCGCTCGCAGTTAGTTGTGCCAACCATAGCCATTCTGCGCGAGAAGATTGAAGCTATTCGCCAAGAGCATATGGCCAAAAACACAGTCTTACCGGGGCTCAATGCTAGCGGACAAGACATGGAAGCGATTAGCAGAGCTATTATTAATCAGATTCTGCATCATCCAACAGTACAGCTGAAAGCGACAAAAGACTACGAGATTTTGCGGCAGCAAGCCGAAGCTCTGCGGACACTCTTCAATCTTGATCCACTTTCACCCCTAGCCACAAACAGTATGGCTAAGTTCGCATCACAACAATCTTCTGCTTGTGCTGAAGCGCGCAAAAGCAGAGCGATGCAAGAGAAAATCCACGAAACTGCGCCCTCATCCCAGCGTCCAATTTTAAATTAGTGATGGTTTCGAGTGCCATAGTGAAAAGTTCAAAAATTAGCACTATTCGCGTTGGCACAAGGGAGAGCAAGTTAGCTCGCCTTCAGACTGATACTGTCATCGCAATCCTGAAGACAAGTTTCCCCGATGCTAAATTCGAAGTCCATCCCATCACCACTGGTGGTGACAAAGTCTTAGACCGCCCGATCGTTGAGCTGGGCGGAAGGGGTGTTTTCGTCAAAGAATTAGAAGAAGCTCTGCTTGAAGATCGAGTGGATTTCGTCGTTCACAGCCTCAAGGACTTACCAACCGATCTACCAGCTGGTCTAACTCTTGCTTGTGTTCTCAGCCGCCAGGACGCAAGAGATATTTTCGTTAGCAACAAAGCACCTTCTTTTATGGAACTGGCCGCGGGCAGCACAGTAGCAACATCGAGCCGAAGAAGAGCGGCACAGCTTAGCGCTTTGCGCCAAGACTTGAAGTTTGTCGATATGCGTGGCAATATCCCGACTCGCATTCGCAAATTAGAAGAAGGTCAGTGCGATGCCATGATTCTGGCTGCGGCGGGCTTACTGCGCCTTGAATTTGACGACAAAATTACTCAATA
>CALRJJ020000552.1:0-4189 GCA_943367505.1 Flavobacterium psychrophilum
ATTCCCATGACCATGGCAGACAACTGCGATTATGTGAAACAGCTGACAGAGACCTGCGAATTAACCGCTAAAGCGCTTGGTCTGAACAACTACAAGCTTGTCTACCAGAGTCGTAGTGGCCCACCCACTCAACCGTGGCTAGAGCCTGATGTGCTCGATCACATGCGCGAGTTGCATGCAGCTGGGGTCAGACATATTTTGCTTCATCCTATCGGTTTTATCTCCGATCATATGGAGATTCTTTACGACCTCGACACCGAAGCAAAAGAGCTTGGGCACGAGCTTCAGATGCAGTTTGTTCGCACTAGCACCGCTGGTACCAATCCTAAGTTTGCAAGAATGATGGCCGATCTGGTGGAAGAACGGCTAGAATCAAATAACGTGGCTGAGAAAAAAGCCATTGGTTGCTTCGGGCCTGCGCCCGACGTCTGTGCACCTGGCTGCTGCGCTTACACACCTACCAGACCAGCCCATGCTGGCGCTCAGAGACCGCAAGGCACCTAAAATTCATTCGGTCAGCAGCATTTATAAAATTGGTATTGGAGAATTTAGTGCCTAATAAGAAGCAAATATTGCCTTTATTCCCCCTTCCCGATGTGGTGCTTTTTCCTGGCTCTCCTTTGCCATTGCATATTTTTGAGCCGCGCTATAGACAAATGGTTTCCACCGTCATGGAAGGCGACAAGCTCTTCGGAGTCTTGCTCTATGACCCTCACAGTTCGCAGGCCGCGACCATTGGCTCCTCCGCTGAAATTATTGAGTGCGAAAAATTACCAGATGGTCGAATTAACATTATGACCGAAGGCCGCAGACGGTTTAAAGTTCTGCGCACCATAGAAGATTTGCCCTACCTCCAAGGCGAAGTTGAGTGGCTGGAAGATGAACCAGCCGACCAGGATCTAGAGCCAGTAGCGAAGCAAGTACTTGACTCAATCAAAGACATTCTTCGCCTGAGCAGCAAGCTCACAGACAAGAGTGTTGAAGTACCAAAAGATTTGCCATCAGATCCACTCAATCTTTCTTACTGGGTGGCGGGCACCATGTATGGTGTGCCAGAAGACCAGCAAGCACTTTTGGAATTGCAAGATACCCACGGCCGGCTGACTCACGAGGCCAAAGTCTTGAACGTTACTACCAAGTATCTCGCGGCTCACAGTGCCTTAAAAGATGCCGTAGGCTAATTGCCAAAGAAATCATCCTGACGATCAAGACCACTGAGATAGCGCTTTACCATCCAGCCATGATTTTGCTGTGCCAGAGCCATATCAGCAGGGCTGTCTAGGTCATTGCCGCGCATTACTCTTCGATCTACTCCAGCGATTTGCTCATCAAAAACGCGACCAACAGTTGTCGGTCTGAAGCGAGGATTCCAAATTGGGAAGTTCTCTTTATGGCTTGGTTGACCGTGGGCTATACCACCGGCATCAGGTTCAACCCTATGCACTTCAAAAGGCGCACCGGTATTCTCAGGGCGACCGGCCAGATAATTATTGAGCTGCCTCCACTGTGGAATTTCATCCATAGTTTTAGCTTTGGCTGTATAGGCTGGTAGTTCAACTTTGTGCGGCAGGAGAGTGCCTTCAGGGTTTAAGAATTGAAATTGCTTGCTGCCATCGGGCCGTTCAGTTAAGCGGATGTGCGCCAATTGGCTAGGAATAGTGGCTTCGCTCATATTGCCGTTGGGGAGCTTAAACACCATGCGACCGGAATGTTCAATCCAGGTCTGAACACCGTCTTTATGGGTGAAGTTAATAAAGCCGTTTTGAATGTTATCGACCATATGCAGGTGATCGCCGTTGCCGAGAAGGGCTTTGACTTCGTGATTGACGTTGTTTACTTCCATATTGGCCAGCACAGTCTCGTTGAGGCGATACTGCTTTTGCCCACCGGCATACTCGCTCACTGTGACCCGTTTTATAGGCATTCCCAGGTCAAGCATGCGGGCCTCTCCGCTAGGGAAGGCAATCACCACCTTGCCGCTGGCGCTGATTCTTGAAATAGAGTGGTCACCATGGAGCAGCTCAATGGGTTTCATGGCTGGCAATTTATCTACAAGCTGAACATCTTCACCTCGGGTGCCCCGGAAATTAAGAATCTTGTAGCCGTCTTTTAATATTTCACGATTGGCAGCTGCTCCTCCGCCTCCTCCACCTTCGCCATGATTAGCCATAGCCATTACGTTTTCTGGCTTAGCTTTTAAGCCTGGGGCCTCAAGGGGAGTATTAAAACGCAAGCGCGGTCCAGCGGGAGCCATTCCGCTCATTGAAACGCCTTCAAGGGCAAGCTGTGGACCCATTTCGAAGGATAGGCGAGGAATAACCGAGTCAACCATGTGAGTCGGGAATGTCTTGGGCAGGTTGGCTGCCATACGCGAGCCTAAATGACCGGCACCCACCATCATGGCTGCGTCAAAGGCAAGCGGGCCGAGAGTTTCGCTAATTGCCGCCTTGCTCTGGTCGAGGTTGCTGCTCGTCATCCTGTCGGCAATACCGGCGGCTTTGCTGGTAGCATCGGCGGCATGGGCGGCAAAAACAGCCGTACCAACAGTGGCAATACCCAGGGCTGGCATTCTCACCCAGTTCGGACCTTTCATGGCCAGGGTAAGAGCAGCTGCGCCGACTATTTCTGTGCCGAAGCGGCCGGGATTGTTAATGGCTTCAGATAGGCCATGGTTGACCATACCTGTCAGGGTGCCCTCGGCAATCACCTCGGCTTTGGTGAAAAAACCGACGGGCTTGTCAGGGGCGCTTGGTTTCTCTTTGCTCACAGCTAAAGAGGCCAACAGCACTTCACTAACGTCAGCTGTTGCGGCTTTAGACCTATTAGGCTCTGAGTTGTCGCTAAATTTGGGCATCAGACCTTTTCTGTTAGCTCTAGAATTAACTCTTGAGATCATCCATCTATGTTGCTTCGCCGTAAATGGGGTGACTACGAAAATCTGCGTTAATGGCAATCTCGCTCGGTTCTGCTATAACTTTGGCGTGGTCTCAATTTGAGGACTTAAATGCGTAAACTAGCGCCAACTTCTACTTTTTTAGCTCTAACTCTGATGGGCCTAACAAGCCTGTCAACAACCTCCTGTTCAAATGCCTCCACTCCGGTGGATGCTAGCGCTGGAGCGAGCAATGTCGCCACTACTAGCAGTGGCGAACAGACAAACAACGTTAATACAAGCGGAGCAAATTCCATGACACAAACCGGAACCACAACACCCACCGGTCTCGTAATTGAAGACATCGTCGTGGGCCAAGGCGCTATGCCTAAAAACGGTCAAACAGTTGTAGTGCACTACACTGGCTGGCTCACCGACGGCAGCAAGTTCGATAGTTCAGTTGACCGTAATCAGCCTTTTGAGTTCTTGCTCGGAAACGGTCAAGTGATCAAGGGTTGGGACGAAGGTGTGGCCACTATGAAAATTGGCGGCAAGCGCAAGCTGACCATTCCACCAAACCTTGGTTATGGAGCCAGAGGCGCTGGCGGTGTTATTCCTCCGAATGCCACCTTGGTCTTCGAAGTAGAACTATTGGGCGTCAAGTAGTCTGCAGAAACATTAGAGCAGCCCTAAGTAAATACAGAGCGACAAAGCATGAATCTTGAAAGCAAATCTTTTATTGCATCAAGCCTTATAGCTTTGTCGCTTTGCTTTATGCCTGCAGCTTCAGCTCAGTTTGGCCCATCTTTGACTGGCTCAGCCTTACCGAACGCAGTGCAATCTAGCTCTGAAGTCAAAGATGAGCAGCCCAGTCGCCAGATGAACCCTGCTCTAACCGCTATTGCTACGGCAAAGCAGCTGGAAGAAGCCAGCTTGAAGAGCAGCAAAATTGCGCCCTCCCTTAATGCGGCAATTAAGCTCGGTGCTCCAGCTCGCGCTGACCTTGAATGGATAATTGCCAACGGCAGCCCGGCTGGAAGGCTTTATGCCACAGCTATTTTGAGTCGCTTTGATGCCCCAGCCGCCAAAGAGGCCTATCGTGCTCTAGCCGCTGGCATGGGTGACGTCACTATCGACTTTGTCGGGGCCCATGAGCATTGCCATTATTCAGTGGCTGATATTGTCGCCGACCAGACGTCAGCAAAACCGTTGATTGAAATTGTGCCCAGGGTGCTCGTAAAGCCGTAAGTTTTTGAGCAAATACAATAAAGCTCAGGTTTAGCAGCATTTTCCATCGGGAAAACAAATAATAAGACC
>CALRJJ020000553.1:0-4185 GCA_943367505.1 Flavobacterium psychrophilum
CCATAATCTGATCGCGCAGCCGATTAGTCTGAGCAAATTGCGGGTCGGCAGGAGCAGACGCAGCGGGCTTCGCAGCAGCAGAGTTGGCGCTCGAATTAACAGCAGAGCTAGCAGTAGAACTAGCAGTAGAACTAGCGCTAGAACTAGAATTAGAACTAGTGGCCGAACCCTCGGTGGCAGCGGCGGCAGCAGAAGCCGAGCCTGCGCGAGCTTCATCATCAAGAATCTCGTCATTAACTGAAGCCGGAGTGACCAGCGACGAATAAGCGGCAGCCATGGCTCGTCCTGCGGCGTTTAGAATCGGTACAGAATTAGCAATGTCCTCGCTCAAGCTGGCGGCGTCACTATCACCATTTTCGTAAACGTCATAGCCACTGATTGTGAATATGCGGTCCCCTTCCCGAGCAAGAAGTCCCTTTTGCGCCAGGTCGGCAACAATGGCTTGCATCACCGGCCGAGTGAGAGTATTGAAAGTCTTTTTGCGCATGGTTTCAATGCTGACGCCAAAGCGTGAATTATCTTCATTGGCCATCAGAGTCTGCAACAAGGCCAATATCTTCAGACCAATTTGCTCTCTGGTTGAGACCGCCATGAGCAAGTCGGCAATAGAAACTAGCGAACCATCAGCAAGAGCAGAAACTGAAGCTTCCTTCAGGTTTTCCAATGGCATAAACCAGGTCATCTGCGACAGCTTAACGGCTTTGAGCGGGTGCGCCGCCACAGCCAAAACGAAAGCTCTCTTCTGACTTTCTGCTGTGCCTTCAATCAAGGCAGCACTAATATCATGCACCAATTGGCGCGTCAGCCAACGAGGACGATCCACCAGCAAGATAGCACCACCAGCGATGCCATCATCGCCGTAGCGAATGACATAACGATTGCCAGGTTGAGCGACGATTGGATCTTCAAGAAAAATCTGACCAAACTGTTTTGTCGCAGCAGCACCGGCTTGAACATTCTCCAGCCAACGCAAAGTGCCTTTGGCTTCGGCCGTGCCGTGATAGAGCTTTATAGGCTGAGGAGATAAGACCAAATCATGACCGCCCAAGTCCACAACTTCCACAATCAAGTTGTGTACAACTGTTCTATCGCTACCAGCAATGCACTGACCGCGGGCAATCACTCCACCATCTTTAACGGCTAAATTGACAGCCAGTCTCTGTCCTGCAGTAGCTTTATCAATCGCTTTGCCAAAGCTCTCCATGCCGCGCACACGAGCTTTTACTCCACCTGGTTCAACCACAATGTGTTCGCCGGTGCTGAGTTCGCCTTCTACCAGAGTGCCAGTTACAACTAAACCAAAGCCAGACTTGGTGAATGCTCTATCCACCGGCATATATAAAGAGCGGGCGATGGCAGCAGCAGAAAGTAATTTAGCCTCTGCTTCAATTTGAGCTTCTAGTTTAGCTTGGGCCTCAACCTGCAGCATTGTTTCGGCGTCCTGGTTGTTTGGAATATGATTAGCACCAAGATTGACGCTTTCTTGTGAAGCAGAGTCGGCCTTAGCAGAATCTGTAATACCGGAATCTGACTTACCAGAATCTCTAATTCCCGACGCATTCAAATGCTCATACAGACCAGCTTTCAACTCTTCAATGCCTTTGCCTGTTTGGGTAGAAACAGGATAAATAGCAAGCAAATCGACGCCGTATTGCGCCAGCAATTCTTTTACTTTGCTGGTAGCAGCAGCAATTTCTTTTTCGCCAACCAAATCTATTTTTGTTAGAGCGACAATGAATGAGCGCACTCCAAGCAAACTCAAAATCTTCACGTGCTGCACAGTTTGCGGCATGGGGCCTTCATCGGCAGCAACAACAAAAAGTGCTGTTTCGATTCCACCCACACCGGCCAGCATGTTTTTCAAAAACTTACCGTGACCAGGAACATCGATAAAACCAAGTACGAACTTGACATTCTCTTTGTTAGGCTCAAAATCCAAATGAGCAAAACCAAGGTCGGTGGTCATCTGCCGCTCTTGTTCTTCTTTTAATCGATCAGGATTGATACCAGTTAAAGCTTTAATCAGCGAAGTCTTGCCATGGTCTACATGACCGGCAGTGGCGATAGTGCAATATGAGGTCGTAATTACTGGTGACATGCTATTTCCAAAAAGAACTGTGATTTTTTTAGTCGATCAATTTAGGCGCTGGCCAGAAGCAAGAGAGGCCAAAGGCATCGACAAGAGATACGCAGCAGATATCTTACCTTCACTGTGCGAGCATTTTATTATCCTTCTTTAGCTCATGGTAAGACTTTGCTAAACGGAAAATAGAACAAAGCGCTGTAAAATCGTCACTCGGCAGTAGCCATTACATTCTGGAGATTACGTGCTTCATCAATTTCTCGACCCAATCCTACAAATGATCAAGAACGGTGTTGAAGCCGGTGGCTACTGGGCCGTTATCATCATGATGGCCATTGAATCGGCCAATATTCCCCTCCCTAGCGAAGCAATCATGCCGACAGCTGGCCTTCTGGTACAAGAAGGCAAGATGAACATTCACTTGGCAGCTCTAGCTGGAGCAATCGGCTGCGTGGTTGGCTCGGTTCCTTCATATTTTCTCGGCATGTGGGGCGGTCGACCATTCTTAACGAAATACGGTCGTTACTTCTTATTGCGCGAAAAAGACATGGAGCTAGCTGACAAGTGGGTGACCAAATACGGTGACATCACTTTCTTCATCTGCCGCATGCTGCCTGTTGTCAGAACTTTTATTTCATTCCCAGCCGGTGTGCTAAAAGCGCCACTGCTCAAGTTTCTCATCTACACATTTGTAGGTTCGCTGGTCTGGTGCTACTTCCTTACCTGGGTAGGCATCAAGTTCGGCGACAACATGGAAACTTTCCGCGACCTCTGGCACAAGTTTGACCTGGCCATCGTGCTGGTCTGCGCTGGCGGCTTCGGCTGGTATCTGTACAGACATCTCAAGCACGAATAGCCCGACTAGCACTATTAGAACGAATAAAGCTAAATCTACTTCTTATACTGCCGGCGCCGTGTGTCTTGGCGTATTTCCAGTAATTCATTCAAAAGCTTCTGGCGATCAGGACCATCCCAACGCTTGAGCCAGTCTTGAATTGCTTGCTGAATCATGCCGCTCTTATCAGGCGAATGAGCACCGTACAAGCGCTTCAGCTCTAGCCAAATAGACTGCAAAGCCGCTAACTGATCAGCAGGCAACTTAATTGTGTAGGCCACATAGTTGCCCTTGCCCTGGCTTGCCAATATGGCGTCAGACAAAGAACTTTCAGAATTTGCCGCAGTGGCGGCCTCGGCATCAGCCTTCAGCTCAAGAAATCCGGGAATAATTTCACGCGGCCCCTGATCTTCGCTGGCTTCGCCAAACAAATCAGATTCGTCAGCGTTGCTATCACTACTAGAGGTGGCAGAGATATCATGCCGAACAGACTCGGCACTTTGATTATGGGTTGGTTTTGGTGAACGCTTGTCTTCCAAGATCTCGAACATTCCCTGTGGCTAATGCTTGCAATTTGCCTAATGCTTGCCATTCGACTAATGCTTGCAACATTGTACATGTAACCAATTGGAATGTTTAGAATGGGAAGATTACTAGTGGCCAGTTGATTGTTTCAGCGTTAGGCTGTTTGATAGAGTGTGTAAACTGCGGCAGAACAGATGATTCAAGACATTATCCGAGCACTAATTCAAAAGATCATGACCGACAAAATCTTGATGGCGCTGATTGCCATTGGGATTATTGGCATTTTCTTTACTGGCGTCAATCACGCTGAAAAGCCTGAATCTGTTCAATCACGGCGCCTCGGGGGCCTTCCTAACGGCCCGAGCGGCCAAGGCGGACCAGATGGACAAGCTCAGCAAGGCGAAGACGGGGAAGGCCAGGGCCAAAAAGCCGGAAGTCAGCAAGCGAATTCACAAGGAAGTCAACAAGCAGGTCAAGGCCAAGCACAAGGCGGACACGCCTCGGGGCAGGCCGCTGGCACGCAGGCACCGGGAGCACAAGCCGGACAAGCACAAACCGGACAGGCAAACGGCGGACAAGCAGCAGCAGAGGGCCTAACACCGCAACTAGCCTCTGACTTTGTACGCTGGTGGATCTCCAAGTCGATGGACTACCGCATGGATACAGCCGCCGCCAGTCACAAAGAAGCAGTCGGTTGGATGCTGCCAGATGCCGCCAGTGCTTTCGAACAGCTCTATTGGGG
>CALRJJ020000554.1:0-4181 GCA_943367505.1 Flavobacterium psychrophilum
ATTAGCCTTAAACTTATATATTGGCGCTTCGCTGGAGGCATCATCCTTGACTGGGTCAGCTTCTGAGGCGGTAGCTTCACCCTCGACAGCCGTACCAGTGGATTCGCTAAACGCACCACCAGCAGTGCTCACAGCAGCGACTATAACGCCTGTTAAAAACAGTAAAAAACCCAATTTAGAATTCTTTGCAATCACTTTTGCCATGATTCCTTCCCTATTAGGGTTAGCCAACATAGCAAAAGTGTAGTGCAAAAACTCTAGCCTTTGCCCGTTAATTTCGAGGCAAAGTAACAAATTCTAGTCTTCGAGCTTGAATCCAACTTTGATTGTGACTTGAAACTCTTCAACTTGACCGTCTTTGATTGAACCACGTTGATCAACAACTTCGAACCAGCTCAGGTGGCGAAGGCTCTTAGAAGCACGCTTAACGCCTTCTTTGACAGCATCAGCGAAACTCTCGGTTGAGGTTCCAACAATTTCGGTCATCTTATAAACGCCTGGCATAATAACTCCTTAAAAATGGATCACCATTTAATGCCTTTGGCAACCAACGATTGTCAGTTAATCTATAACCTGTGACAAACAGTTACCGCCAGACAAAACACTCTAGAGAACATGACTGAGCAATATTGCATACGCCTGGCCCGCAAGGGCGACATGAAAGCAATCAAAGAGATTGAACTGAAATCAGCAGTTCGCTTCAAGGGAACTGGCCTGATAGACGATTTGCTCGATCATCACTTCGAACAAGGATTACTCAAAGAACTGATTGGCGATGGACAGGTCTGGGTGGCAGAGCAAATTCTACCTGACGGCCAGCCTAGGAGCTCGCAGACCGTCACTCCACATGGCCCTGTGGGTTTTGCCATAGCCACCGTGTTAGGGCCCTTGGCCTACCTTGAAGAAGTAGACGTCTTGCCCAATCACGGCCGCAGAGGCCTGGGTAGGCGGCTGGTAGAGACAGTGGCCGAATGGGCCCGGGGGCGCAATTTTCCGCATCTAACCCTGTCGACCTTTGTCAACATCTCCTGGAATGCCCCGTTCTACTCCACCATGGGCTTTGAGAAATTGCCTAAGACCCAATGGTCAAAAGAGATAGAAGAGATTCACATGTTAGAGCAAAAACTGGGTCTGCCAGTTGAAGAGAGAACTTTCATGCGCTTGCAACTCGGCAAATAGCAAGTCGGCAAATAGCAAATCGGAATGTTAAGCACCGTGGGCCGACTTAGTTAAGGGCTTTACTACCCCGGGTATATCCTCGTTCGAGCTATTTTTTTAAACGGGGCAAACGATGGCAGAGTTTCAGCTGGTTGTTCCCTACAAACCCATGCAAACAAAAGTGCAACTTGTAGGGGTCTGCGCCCTTCTACCGATTTGGTCGCTGTTTGCACCTATGGCTTTGACAGCCTTCATTGTCTTTCTCGTAAAGTTTCCCAATGAGTCTTACCTTTTTTACAACATACTGATCTCGCTCACTCTCGCCAGCATCATATTTTTTGGCCTTCTGGCTTCGGCTTTGAGTGAAGACAACAAAATACATATTTCAAAAAACGGTTTGAGCTTTCCTCCGTTTCTCTTACCGACACTAGGGTTCAAGCGCAATTGGCAATGGAGTGAATTGCGCACAGCCTCAATAATCGAGGGCCCCAAAGGCCAACAACTCGTGCTTGGTTTCCAGCCCAACATATTACTGCCACTCAATATTGCAGACCTCCCTAAAGGGCATCTCGAAGAATTTCTACTGGCAGTCGAACTTTGGGGCACCAACTGCCAACGCTCAGACGAACTGATCGAGTTTCAGCGCACGATTCAGAGCGGCAGCGAACAACTCAGCCTCGGCCACACTAAGATGTGGCAAGATGAGCTTGGCCGGCGCTTTACTGTCACAACTTTTGTACCGCTTGAGCCCGGCAAAACCCTGCAGAATGGTCGCCTCAAGGTAGTGCGTCAACTCGCCTTCGGTGGACTCTCAGCTATTTATCTGGTTCAGAAAAATGAAACAGAAATGTTTGTATTGAAAGAAGCGGTGGTGCCACCGAGTGCAGAGCCAGAAGTAAGACAAATGGCAGAGCAGCACTTGGTGCGAGAAGCGAAAATGCTATTTGGTCTGCGCCACCCCAATATCGCTCGGGTACTCGATCATTTTGTGGAAGAAGACCGGCACTATCTCTTGATGGAATATATACACGGTCAAGATCTGCGCCAATACGTAAAACAAAACGGTGCTTGCGCCGAAAGACCAGTATTAAACTGGGCCATGCGAATTGCTGAAATACTTCAGTTTCTGCACAGTCAAGAACCACCAGTAGTACACCGCGATCTCACTCCTGATAACTTAGTTTTGAAAAACGATGGCACAGTCGTTCTTATCGATTTCGGCGCCTCAAACGAATTTGTTGGCACAGCGACGGGAACCCTAGTAGGGAAACAGGCCTACATTGCTCCAGAGCAACTACGCGGCAAGACAG
This sequence comes from Flavobacterium psychrophilum, assembly GCA_943367505.1. GTDB lineage: Bacteria > Cyanobacteriota > Vampirovibrionia > Obscuribacterales > Obscuribacteraceae. The sequence goes on from CALRJJ020000554.1 coordinate 2,469, forward strand.
TGCCCCAAAGCGATCTCTACGCCCTCGGTGGCACCTTGCACTATCTTTTAACAGGTCGAGACCCAGTGCCCCTATCCCAGGCTGATATCCGCGCCATCCTGCCAGACATATCCGAAGAGATGGAAAATCTAGTAACACTTCTAACAGCCTTCGAGAAGCAAGATCGAATGGCGAGCGCTGAACAACTCATAGAACATTTACGAGCATTAGAAGCTAAGCACGGCGTTCCCGAACTAGCAGCTGCTGCAGCCGGTTCAGCAGCATCCACTGAGCACAAGGCAACCTCTAAATCAGCAAGTGACGAGGCAGAGGCATGAGCGGCAATTCGGACCATGAACTGACCAAAAAAAAGAGAAAAGCGCAAAAGCTCAAACTAGCGGAAGCCGAGCGCGAAACAATTGAGCTAAAAATTAGCGATGATATTGTCGAGGATAACTCAGAATCAGTTATCGGTAGCACAAACAGCATGCTTGTGCCAGAAACACAATCCGAGGAACAAGCAGAGGAACAAGCAGAGGAACATTCGGCGGATCATTCAGAGGAAAAATTAGAGAAACAATCAGGGGCACAACTAGAAGCGCCGCTTCAAGAAACAATAGTAGCGGCCGAAACTGCTGATGAAAGCAAAAGCACCCCCCAGCCGCTACCGCCTTTACCCAAGCTAAAGATGGGTATGCTGACAGCGATAATATCAATCTGTGCCTTTCTTCTAGTACCGTCAGAAATCGTCTCACGGCATGGCGACTTCAATCCGCTGACATCGGCAAGCTTCATAACTGCCATAGTTTTCTATGTGCTGCACCTTGTCTGGTTTTACATCAGCCAAAAGCAACTAATCAAACATACAGTGCCGCATCTGCCAGAATGTGCCAGCGCGGCTGGCAGCCGCTCAGTGCTACTCAGCCTATTACCGCTAGCCTGGGTATCAATAATCGGCTACTTCTTCAGTCAATTGCTATATTTGAGCGCCTATCCAGTAATACAAATGCTGCCCTGGCTGCTTCTAATTACAGTGATCTATTTCACTGAAGCCATTAACTACTGGCCATCAAAACTGAAAAAACTTTGCTCTGAGCAGCAAAAGAAAAGTTTTCCCAACAAATTCGTCGGCGTCTTCTTTGGCGGTTTCATGACAGTACCCTTTATTTGGTACTGGCTCAAAGCACTAAAAGCAGTTAACAAAACCGACACAGCAACAGCGTTCAAACTACAAACAAGAGTTGTCGACCGCGACAAAATGGTGATTCGCTACCGGCCTTTTATCGCCATTGAGCGCTGGTTTAAGCACCGCCACAAAACAACGAGCAAGAAAGAGCGATACATCAACGCTGCCATTGCCATTACAATAAACTTGGCTCTGTTGCAGCTATTTTGCATGTACTTTCCAGAACTTTCCGCCGCGCTGGGCAAGCTACTTGACCCTAATCAGTTGAACCTCAACAATGGGTCGAGCCAACTGACTGGAAACATCTTCACCATCTCTAACCAGACTTTTCTCGCTCTTATTGGAGCGCTGTCAGCCGCAATCGTTGCAATGGTTGTCCGCTTTGTCCTCAAACAACCGACTAACTATGAATTCACACCCCTGGGCTTTAGATCGTTTCGCTGGCTAGGCGAAAAGAAAAAAGAAGACGAGATCATCCCCTGGAGTTCACTGACATCTATTGAGCTCAATAGCAAGAACCAGAAAGGCCAGATCACTGCATCTGAACT
>CALRJJ020000555.1:0-4171 GCA_943367505.1 Flavobacterium psychrophilum
CAAATTTAGTATCACACTATTTCGGTGCTACACAGCCACAAGCCTTCTGGTACACAACGATAGCCCTCTGGATTTATAGCATAGCCTTTAGTTTCTGGTTATTGTGGCGACAGCCCAAGAACAAAGAATCGTTTGTCTTCATGCCTCTACTACTGTCATTCTCATACCTAACTTTATTGCTGTCTGGTGAAGACGAGTTCGGTCAACGGGAACACATATTCGTACTACTTTTTCTCCCTTTATTTATAGTGCGCTGGATGCGCTGGCAAAACGCTTCGTTGCCAGCAGTTGCAGCAATTGTCGCAGCACTACTCGCCTCAATTGGTCTCTATATGAAACCAAGTTATTTGCTAGCAGCAATTGTGCTTGAGGCGCTCTGGCTCAGAGAAAATCGACACTGGCGCTGCCTGATTGCTCCCGAAACAATTACTTGTGCACTATTCGGCTTAGCTTACGCTGGCTGTCTTTTGGCCATGCCCCAAGACATGAAGAACGGCTACTTTGGCATGATGGTGCCAGTATTTACTCTAGGCTACGGTGAGTACAGCTCTTCAATTATGTTCCAACTCATGGGCTGGGGCCCATACTGGAAAAACTACTTTCTTCTTCTCATAAACACCTCAATCTTGGGCCTCATTCTCAGCCGCTACTCCACTTTAATCATGCCGCTGCTAGCCTTCAGCCTCTTAGGGTTGGCCTCTTATTTAATGCAAGGCCAGCCCTGGCTAAATCACGCCATACCTTTTCTGGCAGGCGCTTACATGCTAGCTGGCGTCGAGGCAGCAATATTGCTCTTTATACTGCGCCAATTTGTCTTTAAGTTCGTGAAAGTATTCGATGCTATGTGGCTCAGCGCTATCTGTCTGTGGCAATTTCAAGTCAACCAAGAGCAAATAACAACACAGAAACGAGAAGTAGCAGAGACCCCGAAACTAGCAATGATGGGCATTGGCTATGTCGGAGATGTTCCCCAAAAAGACCTCAGTGCTCTTGCCCTTGTCATTCTCAAATACACAGAAGCGGGAGAGACAGTGCTGTTTATGACTCGCAGCATCACGCCAGGCTATCCCTTGCTACTGCAAACCAAACGCCAACCAGCTTCGCGCTATCTACACGCCATGCTCCTTCCCACCACAATATTTGCCAGAGATGTCTCAAAATCTCCAGCTATCAAAGCTAAAATGAATGGGTTTAAAACAAAAATTTTGGCAGAATACAAAGAAGACATTGCCAATAACAAACCAAAACTTATTTTCGTTCAAGCGACGCGTATCTACGACATTCTCAAAGACGCCGATTTTCTAAAGACGGCTGTGCAAGAAGACTACCAATACTGTGGCACTATAGACGACCACCGCATCTACGTGCGCAAAGACTTGCCAGATTGCCCAGCAGCTCCGGCTATCGAGTAGCCACTGGCAATTTTGTACATTTGCATAGTAAGCTTAAGCTCCCTTGTTCGAGCTTCTGACCTAAACTTGGAGCTATTAAATTGCGCTTCCTGGCCCCCTTTCTCGCCCTATCTTTGGCTCTGTTCGCCCCTCTACAAGCAGGCTCGGTCAGCGACCGCCTCTATGGGGCTGTGGCCACAAGCGAAGCCAAAGTCTATACAGTGCGCACCCAGACCGACGTAACCATTCCTACAAAGGGTCCTAGCTGTCACCAGGTGAGAGTTTGGCACGCCATCGCCGCTTACAAGCCCTGGTCAAATACTAGCTCACCCCTTGGCGCCAACGACCTGCGCAGTGCTCCCACTGGAAAAATCGAAGCAGAAGATGATAAGCGATCTGCTCATTTTTACTTTGAAGAGAACCGTCAATTTGTGCCCGGTACACAGCTTCGCTATGTCAGTTCATACAAGGCAGTGTCGGTTAAAAGATCCTTCAATCCAAGTTCATTCCGCTGTAGCTGGGCCGATTGCCAACAGTTTATGAGCAAAGATCAAATCACTTCACCAAATAAACTTGCCAATGACCCTGAAGTAGGGGCTCTAGGGGTCAAACTCAAGCAAAATCATGACCCGGCCAATACAGTCATAGAGTTTTGTCGCTGGTTAAAAACCAATATTGACTACGACGAATCAGTTCCACATAGAACTGATGATCTAGCGACAACGCTAAAGAAACGTCGCGGTCACTGCGGTCACACCGCTCAACTGTTGCATGGTCTTTGTCGCAGTGTAGGCCTTAAGAGTCGAGACGTGGTCGGCCTCAACCTCACTGAGCCAAATGGTAAGAAGACTAGCAGACCAGACGATTGGGGCAATACGCATAACTGGGCCGAAGTTTATTTTCCCAACATTGGTTGGATTGAAATTGAGCCAACTAATGGAGAAAAGTGTTTTAGCATTCCCTCATCGTTCATTCAAAACAATACTTCTTTTCAAAATTCTGCTGTCTGGGTGTCTGAGCCAAATGCCAACAAACAAGCCACCTGGAGCTACAAAGACGGCCGCTATCAGTGCGACTACAATGTCATTACTCGCATAACTTTTAGCGAGAGCAGATTGTAGCGGCATTTTGCGAGTAGCTAGTACCTCTCGCATCCTTCTGCGACCAGGATACTAAGTCAAAAGCTTCGACTCCTACAAACACGTCTATGCGCCTCTGAGAAGCCGGATACATATCGAGAAAGCCTCTACGACATCTGTCGCGAGAATTCAGTCAAAAGAACATTGTACCTAATCAACTTCGTGTCCGACCATCGAACAAAGCGCTGCGTTTACTAGGGTAAGATCTAGCTCTATACCTTTATTCGGTAGATAGTCGAATGCAATAATCTTGCTACTTTTTGGGGTAAATCGCATGCGCGACGTTATGAGATTGATATCCAAACGCTCTTTCAAGAGAGCTAGAGCATTTGAGCTATTCGAGACATAGACGAACTGAAATGCCGCAGTTTTCGCCGGACGATATTGTGCCACTACAGCCAGTCCAGATTTGGCGAAATCATCTAAACCGCGAGGCTCTGCCGATGAGCCGAGATTCTTATTAGCTGCCGGATAGGCATTAAAAAACCAGTAATCACTTTGCCTGTCTATATAGCTCCAGCCAACATGATTGACTGGAATGACACAGCTGGTAGCCCTCACCTTCATTCTCTGCACAGCGGCCAGCAATAACGCCGGGCTCGGAGAACTGCTGATCATCACGGTGTGGTCATCTGGAATAGTGAGGTAAAGGTGCAGATTGCGAGGAAACGCGCGCGATTGCGCCTCCCATACTTGATTGGCACCCAACATGTAATGCTTCAGCGGTCGCGAAAGCAAGTCTGCGGAAAGCTCCTTTTTTATAGGCTCCTTAAACTCGACAATATCTACATCAGGCCAGCAGTCAATTTTCATCTTTGGGTCTACGGCCGAATAACTTTTCATGTCGGTAGCTGTAAGCTCTAGAACTTGCGATCCGCGCACACTAGTGGAAATAGTCTTGCCACTTATGGCGCTTCGGGTTGAGCTGCTACTATCAGCGAGAAACTGACTTATGTTGCCACCTGCGGAACCTTGCATAAATTCCAGGAGAGAACCTGAGCGTGAATCGGACGGCTCAGCGCTGTCGTCCTTTGCACAATGAACCGGCCCATTGATGCAGCGGATTTCAACCGTACCTGGCGGCAACCAGCGCAAAATAGTGTCTGCTGTGGCGGGTGCTGCCTGCGAAGAAAACGGAACGACAAGCATGGCGCCAAGGCAGATACAGGTGGATTTGATTGAGCGAAACACCATATGTAGCACCACACACTCCAACTGACTGCGAATTTGACCAAGCCTGATAAAGCGAGCCAATACGGAGAAGCGCGCATCACTGTTAGAGGTTAGCACTTTCACCTACCCTCCAACGAGAGCAGCCAACACTTCAAGAGGTGTGGCAAATGAATTTGCGCAACTCATAGTTTTGAGATGGGATACTATCAAGGTCTGGCTGCCCTAACTGCATTGAGCTATGCTTAGGCTAGACGCCTGGAGCTGCCATGGAATTTATACTCCCATCTATTCTTTCGATATTCTTGGCGCCTTTTTTTGGCTTAGGATGCGCGATAATGGCTGTTCTCGGCCTTTGCCTGTTCCGAGCTGTTAAGAAACGTCCTCCTTTCAAAGACGTCTGGCTAATAGCAATTGCAGTATCTGTAATTTGCACAGCGGCCGCTCCGTTCGTCTTGGTTTTGGGCTGGG
>CALRJJ020000556.1:0-4166 GCA_943367505.1 Flavobacterium psychrophilum
CAAGTGGTGTCAACTCTCTGGCAGCTTGGTTGGGTAACTTCCATGATTGGTAATCTCTCAGCCGTAGAAGATTCGAACAAGTACTACGGTCGATTGATTGCTGAATTTCCTTCTACCCTACCAAGGCCTCTAGCCGATTGGTATCAGGCCAGAGCAATTAGCTTTGATTTGCTGGGCAAATACCCTGAGGCCAAACGTGATTTTAACGAAGCCCGCAAGCTATTTAAAAAGCATTTGCGCCAGGAAAAGGATCAAGAGCAAATTGACATTGTTACCTGGACTATCGATGACATTACTTACAATCTTCATAGTCGCCGCAAGAGTCCAGCTTCAGACAGAGACTATCTAAAAGCTGAGCCAAATTCGTTTTGGCGAGCCAGTCGTTTTCCCTTGAAGGTTTTTGTTGAAACTTCAGCTAGCAATGGCTTCGGAGGCTCGATTCGTGAGCTTATGCACAAAGCTATGGAGCAGTGGAGTAAATACGAAAACTCACCGATTTCGCTCACTTATGTATCTGACATTGATGGCGCTGATGTCTATATAGAAAGGGTTACATCTTACGATGACATACCTTATGGCTCGGCTGGCCGAACCAGCGCCATCTATGAGAAAGACAATAAGCGGGCTCTAGAACGTGCTCATGTGCGAGTTTACTGCCCTTCTTACGATGGTTTTGCTTCCCGAGCAGAAGGGGCCCTCGACAAAATCGAGAATCAAGAGATGACTTCATTTGCAAAAACTCAACTTTATACTCTGTTCATGCACGAGTTTGGTCATGTCCTGGGTCTAGGTCATTCACCCGGTGGTCAAGATGTAATGTATTGGAAGTCATGCTCGACAGAGCTTACGGAGCGCGACAAAGAGAGCATTCGTAAGCTCTACAAACTGAATAAATAGGGCTTACCAGAGCATTTTTGCACTGGCACTTAATTGTAAAGTGTTAATCTTCGTTGGGGCTGTAAGAGCTAAAATAATGGCCTCAAAGCATATTCAAATGCTGAGCAGCTTAAATCACCCAATTACTGAGAGCGTCTTATGCATTCAGCCAAATCTGAACCAAGTCATTCAAATCTTGATCACCCCAATCCAACCGACCGTAATAAGTCAATCATATGGTCTCGTTACCTGATTGATTCTACTGATTGGCTGGTCTTCGCCAGCAAGGTGACTCGTCTGAATGTAGCTGTTGCGAACATGATTTCTTCACCGATCAAACTGCTGTCTATGTCAGTGCTTTCTCCTGGAGGCAAAGTTCTGTTTGAAGGTGTACTTAAGCCACAAGACGAGATTGCCAGTCAATTGATCGAAGAGCACGGCCTCAATCAGTCTATTGTCTTTAATGCTATGTCTTTCAGTGAAATGCTAATTCAGCTCAATCGACTGTTTGAAGGAAGACAGGTTTTAGCCTGGGACCTTAACGCCCAGCAGGCTCTCCTTGATGAGATGGCGGCTCAGTTTGCCCAGCCTCAGACATTGCTAGCTGGCTACAGTCTCAGTCCTGAATATGCGCGCTTTGTCGGCAACATTAACAAGATTGGTGAGGGTGACACTACCAGTGGGGCCAAAGGAGCATACCAACCACAGGCACTAGCTGTAAACGGAAAAGGTGCCACGGCTGAATGTCGTGCATTGATTGCCACTCTCTATCAAATGGCTGGTGCGTCACAGTCAAGTCGTGCCGCCACTGGTAACCAAAATTGGACGGGAGAGTTTTACCGACCAAAAGTTTCAGCCACTGATAAGATCAAAGACTTTCTTGGCCTTTAAGCTGCTAGCAAGTATTTGATTTTATTTGTTCTTGCTCAGTCTTGCCGCTTCTTCTTCGAGGGCTTTTGCTTCGCTTGCTCGATTGTCTTGCTTGAGAGCTGCGGCCTGATTGAGTAGAACATTGGCATAGAGCTGATTTTGTGATTTCATTTTCTTCAATAGCTTTGCTGCTTGTGAAAAATCGCTGGCTGCCTGTTTGAAGTTGTTGCAAGAGTTTTGGCTGTGAGCTAATTCGATATAGGCATTGGCAAGTTCTGACTTTGCTGCTTCGCTGCTATGTGGCTTAGCTTCAAGCTCAGCTACTTTTTTCTGCAATATTTCTTTTCTTGGCACGGGGCTAACTTTACTGGTGTTCATACTGGGCTTGCCCATCAGACGTTGCTCAGGCGGTCCGTCAGTTTTAAGAGTTGGTTCGCCTCTTTCTACTTGACTGGCGCTACTTGTACTAGAACTTGTACTAGAACTTGTACTAGAACTTGAATTTATAGGCTTTGCTTTGGCTGGTTCATTGGCTAGAGCCGCAGCAAAATTACTAACAACTAAGGCCATAAAGCTACTTGCTAGCCTTAAAAGCTGTTTGCTGCGATCGCGCATGGCGCGAAGGCCTTTGGGGCAGTTGTCACTTATTATGGTGCCATCTTTGCGTCTAAAAAATTGTACGCAAACTTTGCTTCCGGCTCGCTCGGCTAAAAATCTCTCGGCTTCTAGGCTGCCCATCGATGAGATATTGTAGACATTGAGGGCACAACTCGAACAAAAACGCTCTCGTTCTGTTCCCACCATGGTATCCCAATCAGCATTGCATGGAGCTGCTATTTTTAAGCTAGAGAGTATTGGCGTTTCTGCTGCGTTGCTGTCGTTTGATTGGCAAGTCATATTCACCTTCTATGGGGAAACAGAATAATCAGTATTATACCGAAGCTTTCCTGGCCGCTCTTTAGTTCTTAATTTGGAGCCTGATCTTTTTCGATCAGGTTCAAGGCAGGGTCTGCCAGAAAGCGCACTGGCATGATGGGGTCAAGTAGAGTTGTGCCAACTCCCAGTAGGCCTGTGCCATAGTGGTTAATTGGCACATTCATGCGTCTATAAAGTTCCACCGCTGCGCCTATACAGGTCCAGCGGTCCGGTGCAATCCGCCCCATAAAAGTGCCGAACCAGTCGTAGCCGCTGGCATGAAAAAATTGCTTGAGTTTTGAGCTAAGCCACTCTGGCAAGGGAAAGAAATTGATGCGTTTGAGCACTCTGATATTTTCGGCTTCGGCCCAGAGGCGATTACTCTTGACCATTTCTTGGGCTATGGCAAAAGCGCGGGCTTTTTGCTCGTCTGACCAGGGCTCTTGCAAGTGCAGGCCGACATAACTGCCGTCGTAGTCGGGGCCGGTTAAATCGTTTAGCTGGTGCAGGGTGCAGCCTTTGTCCATGTAGGAGCTAAGTAGCATCTTGGCTCCGCTCGCGTCTTCGAGCACTACTTCAGCATGACCGACGCTTTCGTGCAGTCGTTTGGCAACGTTGCCACTGGTGAGCAACAAATCGCCCGCCCGTAAAATCTCTGCCGGTGGATTAATAATGGTATTTAAGGGCACGGGTCCATAGCCCTGCTTCTTGAAGCGGGCCTTGTTGTGTCGGTAGAGGATAAACAAGTAAATCCAGCATGCTATTTCGGCTAGGGCCAGGACATGCACAAGCGGATGCAGCGCCTTAGCGAATAGGGCCAGTAAGCTCAGGCTCAAACCAAGCACCACTGGTAGTTGCAGCTCGATACGTGAAAGTACGTCAAAATAGGTTTGCAATAAATGGTCGACTTTGATTCTGGTCAAGATTAACCAGGAGCCGCTTACCAGCACGCAACCGCCAGAGAGTTGCCAGTCAAGCTGATGGCTTAGAAATTTGTAGGTTAGCCAAATAAGAGAAAAGTAGCAAACTGTATTGATAGCCTTGACTAAATCAAAGTACGCGCTGTTTCTCTGAACGGCTATGCAGGGTTCGGCTGGAGAATAAGGGGTAATAAACATTTCTCGATAATACCTCCTAATTGACAATCTCAACGCGTATGGGCAATACATTGATAGAATTGCGCCAATATGGAAGCCATTTAACCAAGCTATTTATTTATAAAGGCCCTAGAGATCTAATCTTAACGTCGTAGCGAATGCCAGTTAACTTACACCGTTCTTTAGCCACCCTTCTACTCTCGTTGCTAGTCTTTCCTCTAGCTGCCGAGTACCCCAGTGTGTCTAGTTCGGCCATAGCCTCTTCTTCTTCCAATAGTGCTGGCGGCTCCAGGGCTCAGGAGCTCACCGAAGAAGCTATGGTGGCCTTAAAGGCGGCGAACTATGCTGCGGCTGAACCGCTTTTGCTAGAAGCCTTGCAGCTCAACGAGAAGGGTTTCAAAGGTGCCA
>CALRJJ020000557.1:0-4165 GCA_943367505.1 Flavobacterium psychrophilum
GGGGAGAGCCGTCAATGTTTTGCAGAGCAACAGAAATTTTTGCAGGGGTTTTATCGTCAGCTGCTTTTTCTTCCAATTTTCGATCTGGTGCTTCCACAGCGCGAATAGCTGTTTTATCAACAATCCGTCCGGTTTTGACCAATTCGACAATTGTCTTCTTACTATCTAAAGCCTCCTTGGGATTCTTCGGCTGCGCTAGAGCTTTCTCCTCGCACTGGTCAGCCTTGCGAATCTTCTCAGGCACTCTATCTAGCACTCTTTCAGGGTCAACGATTTGAAGATGCGGCAGATGCTTACTCTCATGTTTGGCCAAAGTGACTTTGTCTCTATTTTCCTGTTCAGGATTGCTAGAATGGCTTTTGTGGCCCGCTTTGCCAGGCCTATCACTCAATGAGTGAATGGCTTGATGATGCAGAGCATTGCTATCACCAGAGCGCTGAGGCTGAAAGAGATCGGCTTTGTCAGCCGCTGAATTAGGAAGACGATCTAATCGACTAAATTGGCCGCGAGTCATAGGAGCACCCAAACATTGATAGTTATCTAACGCAAATCGCCTTGTTAGTGGCGATTCACTAACAAGGCGATACTATCTAGGTTTTGTTGCGAAGTTGTGAATGGTCTTTTTCCATCTCTAGCAAGCCGAGAAAGAAGCAAGCGTTGCAAAGCGGCTAGATATAGCCAATCGCATCTCTAAAATGCTATAAAAACTGAACTTTCTGATGGGAACTCGCCAACCCTTGGCAGGCAACTCTCTTTCTGGATTCCAGTACCCGTTTTGCACGCTCCAAAGCGAAGGTCTAATGTCGTCAAGCAATTCAAAAAACTATTTCGGACTTTCCGAAGACTACTCTGGTAGAGACAACTCAAGGGTAGCTATTGTGCCAGTTCCTTATGAGGCGACCACTAGTTATGGTAAGGGAACAAAAGATGGTCCTAAAGCCATGCTTGAAGCCAGCCAACAAGTAGAATTATTTGACGATGAGCTATGGATTGAACCGTTCAAAATCGGTATTCATACAATGGAAGCCGTGCAGGTAGAAGCATTAACAAGCGAAAGCGAAAATGCCTTCAGTGGCCTAGCAGACTCAATCAAACCCCTCGTACATAGCGATAAGTTTCCCATCTTATTGGGTGGCGAACATTCGCTCACCTTGGGCGGAGTCAAAGGCTGCCTCGAGAAATATCCCAATCTTTCAGTCTTGCAACTTGCCGCTCACAGCAACCTGCGCTCATCTTATGATGGCAATTCTCATAGCCATGCTTCAGTTGGCTTCCAGGTCTACAAAGCTCTTAGCAATCCGGCCATGACCCAAGTTGGTATTCGCAATATCAGCTGGGAAGAAGTTGCCTGGATGGAAGAAGAAGAACCTAACATCAGCATTTTCTGGGCAAGAAATCAAAACAAGTGGGACGTCAGCGAAATCATAAATACCCTATCCAATGATGTTTACCTCTCCATTTCGGTAGATGCACTCGATTGCGGTATCATGCCAGCCACCGGCGCTCCTGAGCCAGGCGGTATGGACTGGTATCAATTGATGGAAGTAATCAAACTTGTTTGCGTTCGCAAAAACGTTGTAGCAGCTGATATTACTGAACTCTCGCCAATTAAAGGCTTGCACGCACCTAATTTCTTGGCAGCAAAACTACTGTACAAGCTCATTGGCTATCGCTTCGCCTTAGACCTGGGCGTAACCAAGAAATACCTCTAACAAAAAAAAGATGCGAACAACTTATTTGTCGCTCGCATCTTTAGTTCGAATATTAAAAGAAAAAATCGGTTAAGTAGCGCTTCTCCTTTTTTTTAAGCTCCGCTCACTGCCGTACACCCCTGCTTGGCTAGTTTGCGTCTTTCCTTCTCTAACGGTTGCTTCTTCAGCAGGGACACCCCTGACCTTGCTGCTTCCACGGTCTAAATCTCGATACACCCCTGCTCTTGATTTAGCGCTTCCGTTGTTTGACATACGCATATATACTGGGCCCAAAATTTCTCGACAGATTTTCAGAAAAAAAATCAAAATAATTATGGAAATTCTCAAAACCGACCAAGAATGGATGCTTTTGGCGCTAAAGGCGGCAAAAGAAAACCAGAATATAGAACAGAATCAGAAAACCGCTGATAATTCTGACAAAGCCGCAAAAGACATTCCGGTAGGAGCCGTAATTGTCGAAAACGGCAAACTTATATGTGCTGGCCAAAACCGCAAAGAACTTCTCAACGACGTAACAGGCCACGCCGAAATAGTTGCGCTACGCCAGGCTGCCGCTATCAAAGGCACCTGGCGTTTAACCGGCATGACCCTCTATACGACCTTAGAGCCCTGTCCGATGTGCGCCGAGGCAATTATCCAAAGCCGTGTTTCTAAAGTCGTTTTCGGAGCCTACGACCCGCTCTCAGGAGCCCTTGGTTCGGCCTTCAATCTTTATGCTGGCAAGCGCATCTATCCCATTCCAGAAGTACTGGGTGGAATATTAGAAGCCGAGTGCAGCGATTTGCTAAAACAGTTCTTTGCTAAGGGCCGCCCAAACTAATTCCGGTTCCAGCAAACATACCACTGCTGTACCCTTGCGCCAGCTGTCCACTGCTCCACAAGTAAGAAGCCTCTGCTTCTTGGCCAGGGGTAAGGCCATAAGCACCCCGCGACCAGTCATAAAGATTACCACCTGGTGGAATGTAGCCCATATAGTCGCCTGAGTGTGTATTGGTCATGCCCACGAAGCCCGGGGGTAGAGCCGGGGCAGGAGTAATAGTGTGACCGCCTGGGCTACCGCTTCCACCGGAGCCACTTCCTGAACTGCCAGGAAAAGCACCGGAGCCACCAGCACTGCGCAAGAATGGCATGTCGCAGCTATTAATATCAACCGAACCAGTTGATACAACGGGTAAAGGCTGTCGGCCAGTGGTCAGGCCCAAGCCTTGAGCCGCAGCACTGAGAATCGAACCAGTATCGAACTGAGCGCCTTGAGCAAGAGCAGCATTACCGGAGTGGCCAGCCAGATTAATGCAAACGATGGCGATAGAAGAGACAGCGATCTTTAATTTGATACTCATTGCTCAGGCCTCAAATACTCTAGTAACGTCATCGACAAAGGCAATCTAAACCAAAGTCTTGGCGAAATCAGGTCAAAGTTTTGGCAGACTTTTGGCATTGCCCCTAAGCTACAGGAAGAAGAAGCCTAAGCTGTGTCATCAGCCAACCGGGCACAAGAGGAGCGGCTTGAACTAAATCTATTTGTTCACTCTCGGACAAACTAGCAATTGCCTTTTGCGCAACTTCATTTGGTTCGGGCAACCGTAGATACCAAAGCGCTCTTATCAAAGTACCTACTGTTTTTTCACCGGTAGCAATGCGTTTTGCACTGGCCCTTTTAAAATGGACTCTTTTTAAAATGCTATCGAACGAACTGGAACTGCCAGAGACATAGAAGGTCGCCTCAGCGTTGGCGTCTTCGGCCAAGCCAAAGCGATGGGCAAGATCAGCACCATGGGTGGCGATTATCTTGTTGTAAACGCCAGCCTTAAAAGCCGCTATCTGCCTAACGTCAAATACCCCCTGCTGAGAATCGGACCTAGCGAAAACTCCTCTAGCAATGCGCATTATGTAGCCGATCTTTACCAGGCGCGAAAGTGCTTTATCTACAGTATTTCGGATGCCAAAATTCAAACAGTCCCGAGTAGCAAATAGGGCACCTTTGGCAAGACTTTTAACCAAGCAAATAATCTGCTCAACGCAAGACACAGGCACCTCCTTGGTTTCACCACAAGTGTCATAAATGTAATAACGATAGTTCGAGGAAATTAGTTCAATTTTCCGCATAAATTCTGTCCCCGACTAGAACAAAAATTGAAAAAGAAGCATGCTTAAGTCAGAAATATCTAGGTTTTTCTGACCTAACTACAATCCGAATTATTGCTCGGGGAAACCGGCCCCACAGCCAACTAAGAGAAAGTCAGAAATGTCTCGGCTTTTCTGACCTAACTACAATCCGAATTATCGCTCGGGGAAGCCGGCCCCACAGCCAACTAAGAGAAAGTCAGAAATGTCTCCGTTTTTCTGACCTAACTACAATCCAAATCATCGCTCAGAGAAACCGGCCCCACAGCCAACTAAGAGAAAGTCAGAAATGTCTCCGTTTTTCTGACCTAACTACGATTAGCAGTATC
>CALRJJ020000558.1:0-4147 GCA_943367505.1 Flavobacterium psychrophilum
TGCCTGGCAATGCTTCGCCTCTGGCATTGGCATAAGAATTGTTTTTGTAGATGGTATCGCCGGTTCTGACATTGGTGGCTCCGGTGTTCACGTTAGTGTTGCCGGTTCTTACTGAATTGCTGGCGTCGACGGCGTTTGTGCTACTGGCATCGACGTTGTTTTGTAGTTTGTTGGTGCCACTGACAGTACCGTTGATATTGCCTTCAACAGAGCCTTGTACTCGGTTGTCGTTGTTATTGGCGCTGTTCACGTCATTGCGGTTGTAGTTGGCGCTGTTGTTGCTAAGGTCATTTCTATTGTTGAGCTGCTGCTGTTGCAATTGCTCCTGTGCTTGCTGCTGCTGTTGAGCTTGTTGCTGATCTAGTTGATAGTTGTGGGGCTCGACGGGCGGAACAACTGGTGGAACATCAGGAATGCCAGGACCATGAGGTTCGGTGTGATAGCCGTCATTGGAGGCCAACATCACTGTTTCTTGCTTAGAGGCCATTTTGAAAGGATTGCTGCCCATGCTATCGGCAAATAGAGCATGGCTTGAATCGTTGTTAGAAAAGTCGCTCTTGGCTGGAAGTTCTGAGGTCTCATAGTGGTTCATGGGAAGACTCCTTTAGTTGTTTACGATTGAAGATTGCCCTGATAGCGCTCAGGGCATGGTGTGAACTTATAGAGAAAGAGTTTTATTAGTACTCTGTCAAAACTTTAGAATTAGGGCGAGGTGCTTCAGCCTCAATACTCTGGTATTGGTGCCGGTTGATTTGATCAAGCTCGGCGGCGAAGACATGGCAGTCATTTGCTGCAGTGGTAGAACTTTGGTAGGCATTGTCTGACATGATGGTTACCGTGAGGGTCTTGGGCTTGAGCAATGTAGTTGAAGCTCTATGAAACCCAAGATATAGGAACCCTGTGGCTGAGTTGTGGTGAAATTATTTTTTTCTCGTCTAGGGCGAGAGAGCGGCAAATTTTAGCAGGCGCTCAGCATTCTTATGGCAAATCTTAGCTCGATCACTCTCGCTGATTGCTGCGGTTTCTATGAATTCAGTTGCTAGAGGCACTGACTCAAAGGGATAGTCTGTTGAGAAAAGCACATTGTCTATGCCTATGGCTTCTATGGCACATTTTAATGGTGCATCATCACACACACCAGATGTGGTAATAGCGAAATTTTGCTTTAAGTAGAATGATGGTGCCTGCTTTAGCTCAAGGCTGTGTTTGCTAATTTGCCAGCGGCTATCGAGGCGCCAGAGTATAAAAGGAAGTGTTTCGCCCATGTGTCCCAGGATGATTTTTATGCTTGGCAGGCGATCGAATAAGCCACTGGCGATCAGTCTCAATGCATGGGTTGCTGTCTCAACGGTCCAGCCCCAGGCCGCTCCTTTTAATGCTGGATAGCCGCTATACATATGCGGTGTATCAAAAGAGTCGGCGGGGTGTAAATAGATTGGTACATTTAGCTCCACCACTCGCTCCCAGAACGGTGCATACATTTGATCGTCGAGGTAGACCCCAGCTGTATGCCCATTGATGAGGGCCCCCTTGAAGCTTAGCTCTTGAATGCAGCGATCTAATTCTTTGATTGCTGTAGCAGAGTCATGCATGGCCAGGTGTGCGAAGCCGGCATAACGACTTGGGTGTTTTTGGATTTGTTCGTAGAGAAAGTCATTGACTCGTTGCGCCTTTACTGCTGCCAGAAGTGGATCTTTTTCTGCTTGCAGACCAGGTGAAGTTTGAGACAGTACGCAAATATCAATGCCGGCTTTGTCCATCACCGCCAGCCGTTTTTCATCAAATTCTGGCAGGCGCTCGCGATAGTGTTGATAGTCTTGCTCTTTCATCATCAACTCTACCCCAGCTTCGTATTGGCCAAAATCTGGTGCGGCAAAATGTTCTTCCAGAGCTATCTTTCTCAATGATTTTTCCTTTTTTTGCAGAGATCAGTTATGGTTGATCAGCTTAGGACATTCTACTTAGGAAATACGGAAATGAGAAACAGGCGCGGTGCTGCTAAATGGCTTAAGGTTGTTCTCGTAATTTCGGCACTATGCCTGATTTCTGTGCTTGGTCTTGTTGTATTTGGTGTCTATTGGATGCTTTCTGTAACTAGCGATGCCAAATGCATTCAATCTGCCGCTAGTTCTTTCATGACAATCTCGGATCCATTGCCCGGTGGCTTTCGCTATTTTTATGGTTTTTCTTTGCTTAATCGGCCCTATGTGCGAATTATTAGTAGTGACCAGCACACCATTTTTACATTCTCAGAGTATTTGGATCGTGATTTGACTAATGATGGTGCAGCTGAAAAGCTCATTGCCAGTGCTGCTGAAGGTGATGTTCCCGGCACTTTTGGCTCTGAGAGCCGCCGAAGAATTACTGTAGTCAAAAAAGGCACTTTGTTAGTGGGAAAGCAAAACATGCCATATGTTATGGGTCATGTTGATGAACCCGTTACCGGCGATAAGTCCACCCTAAATACTTTTATTGGAGCTATAAGAACGCCAGGCAGAGGTAAATTGATCGTGCTTATGGTTGAGAACCTCAGTCAATTTAAGGCTTCGGTTGCACCTAAGGCTGAACCTTTTCCACTCACCCTTGAGAGAGTACGCTCCCTTACCGACGGCATTGAGTCATTTAAATAAGTCTCGCTAAAGCAAGAGACTCTCAGGGCCTCGTTTGGGGCCGTGAAAACTAATGACAAGCTATTTGTACTATAATTAGCATTCCTGACAATGCTAGAGAGTACTCTCATTGTCGCCTGCTCGCTTGGCAACTGATGAAACATTTATACCCAACTGACCTTTCGAAATTCGTTACTAACCATTGGCCACAGGGTGGGGCTGAACTGCCTGCACCGGCTGTTCTTGAAAGCCTAATATCTACTTGTTATCAGGCCAGTTTGCTG
This sequence comes from Flavobacterium psychrophilum, assembly GCA_943367505.1. GTDB lineage: Bacteria > Cyanobacteriota > Vampirovibrionia > Obscuribacterales > Obscuribacteraceae. The sequence goes on from CALRJJ020000558.1 coordinate 2,894, forward strand.
CGCCAAGAGACAATCCCTGTAATCTTTCGTCTGATAGTTATTGAACCAGAGTCTTTGCCCACTGACGGCGGGCCTCCCTCTGGACTTCATCGTCTTGAGTTTGCTCGACACCTGGAGTTTAACGCTCTTGAATTGCGTCGTCTTTCTTCTGCGGCTCACTTCTCGCGAACTTTGATTGGTGTGCGCATAGATCCTAACAATGGTCCGGAGATCTGGGGCCTGGTGCACTCTGGCCCCCGCTGGTTACATGCTATCCATGGCGGACGCGGTTCGGCACCGCCTCTACCCGATGCCCTGACTATTAGTGTTACTGGTCCTGGAGAGCTGGATGTCGGCAAAGGACGCGAAGTAATTGGTCACTTGGCTGAAGGTCGAGTGTTTGAACCGTCACTCAATTTATTTCAATCAGAGTGGTTGCAAGAGTGGTTCGCTTCCATTCGGCAAGAGCGCCAAGAAATTCACGAAGAGGCTAAGAAGGAAGCGGCTGAGCCTTGGGCTGAATTAGAGCCTGATCTCACTCGTGTAATTGGTCAGCATATGATGAAGCGTCTCATTGCCGGTATGCGAGCATTTCATCATGGTGGCACTCTGGTGGTGGTACCGCCCGAGATGGCAGATGTTTTTTGTAGCGAGAATCCCTATCTTTCAATAAAATACGGCTTTGTTGATAGCGAGCCCCGGGCTCGCTTCCGTACTTTGATTATCACCGTGATGAACACACTAGCAAAAATAGCTGGCGATCAGCACAGTATCATAGGCTGGCGCGATTATCAGCAGACCACCAACCCTGATATCATCAAACTAGACGAAGCAATCTTTGAAATGTCGCATCTTGTTGCCGCCCTCTCTACTGTGGATGGTGCTGTAGTTTTGACCCGGCGTTTTGAATTGCTCGGCTTTGGTGCTGAGATTCACTGTGAGTCGACCGATCTCAATTTCGTTGCCAAAGCTTTAGACCTTGAAGGTGACCATTCGGTGATTGAATCTGTCCACGCCGTTGGTACACGACACCGCTCGGCCTATCGTATATGCAACGCCCACAAAGACGTGCTTTCAATCATTCTCTCTCAAGACGGCAATGTGCAATTTGCCCGATGGAAAGACGACAATGTTATGTATTGGGATCAACAAGCTGCCTTCAACTTCGCTTCGATTTATTAACGAAGCTGTTCGAACCAGCAGTTTGTTGATACCTCTAATCTTATTTTGTTAGATCGAACTTCTTGTTCTCACCTATGTCAGCGGCATTCCCTG
>CALRJJ020000559.1:0-4143 GCA_943367505.1 Flavobacterium psychrophilum
GAGGCTAAAATTGATAAGACTTAGTCAAGAGATTGCCACACCAGTGAGGCCATGGCTGCGCTTATTTCTGGTTTTAAGCCCGGTCCAGAAAATGAAGCAACCACTATATTTGGGTTGTTCTGTCTAAGACATGACAATTCAAGTAGGGCCGCCGAGCGCAAATTGGCGGTTGAGTAGACGTTCACAAGTTGGTAATTTTCTGCTAAGCGCACTAATGTCGCCAATATCCCCGGTTGCTCTTTGAGCTCAAGGTGAGAAATGAAAGGCCCGTCGAAATCGAGCGGGCCAATTTCAATAACGGCGCTCTGCTGCTCGAAAATATGACTATCCATGAGACAGCTAGACATCGTTTTCTTACGCAAATTGCAAGGTCTGTACTAGAGGTGGTTCGGCATTCTCGAACCAGTCTTCGATGGTTTTGACAAGCGAACCCGAGAGCGCTTTTTCGCTCTGATTGATGTAGTGAACACCGACGAAAAGCAGACCGGGGTATTGTTTGGTCCATTGTTCAAATTCGTCGGGATCGACTAAATCGGCTCTGAGGCTATCACTGTATCCAAAATCAATCACTTCATACTGGTCATCAAATTCTTGCATGACAACAAAAATGCCCGCCTTGTCTTCGATTTCGATTGGCGTGCGGTAAGGTCCTGAAAACTCAATATCGGCTACTAAAATTGACATAGTAAATACTCGCTGGAATGTAAGTGTGTTACGTGTGGCGTGATTACTTAATTGCTATATGGAAAGGTAAAAGGTGAATGTGTATAGAATCGACTAAAGTAGTTAAGGTGAGGTAAAGGCGCTCAGATAGCATTAAGGAGCTCAGGTAACGTAAATAAGTTACTTATTCCTTCACAAGCGTTCTACTTGGCGACTTCACGCCCCTATTGTTCTTGTTCTATACCGTAACCAGCACCGTGCACATTGCGAATGATCGAAGGGGTTCCTTCTATGTCTAGTTTCTTTCGCAGCCTTTTGATGCAGGTCGTCAGTGCTTCGCGGCTGGCGTCCGAATCGTTTTCCCAAACTAACTCAATTAGCTTTTCGGCGGTAAACAGCTTGCCGGCGTTTTTCATAAGAAAGTGGAGCAAGGTAAATTCTCTTGGCTGTAGCTTAATTTCAATGCCACGTTGCTTTACCTTGAACGATTCGGCATCAAGCTCTAAGGAGCCGCATTTTATAGCACTGCCAGCATAGTTGCGCGGTCTTCTGAGAAGTGCCTCGACGCGAGCCATAAGTTCTTTTCCGTGGAAGGGTTTGATTAAGTAATCATCTGCCCCGGTGTTGAGCCCAGCCAGACGATCATCAATCTTGCTCTTGCCGGTGAGCATCAGTACAGCAGTAGTGTTGCCCGTAGCGCGTATTTGCTTGAGTATGGCTATTCCCTCGATACCAGGAAGATTCCAGTCAAGAATCGCTAGGTCATAAACATAATGCTTCAGGCGGCTATAGCCCTCATTGCCGTCGTTAACTATTTCGACCGTGTGATGTTGGTTTTCCATCCAGCGGCCAATCATTTCACCTAGCTCAATATCATCTTCAACTAGAAGTATTTTTGCCACTGCAACCTTTTATTTCATATATTCAGGGCGAGTCGTGATTCTATTTGAGTTTTTCCAGTCGGTCAAGATGAAGTTGTCGAGGCCAAAAGCGTTTATGGAATTATCGGCTTCGCTAGGGTTTGCTCCCATTTGCTCTTCTCGTAATTTTTCCTCACGGGCTGAGGCCACCACTGCGTTGTAGACCGCCTGCGGTACTGCACCATTACTATCGTAAGCGGCCACTATAGCTATCAATTGCGATTCATATTGGTCTTTTAGTTGTGAACTAGCGGCACCAGATTCAAGTTGGGCCACCTGTAGTGGAGTCATTCCTCTCTTTGCCAATTCTGCAGTGCTTTTCTCTAGGGCCTGTGTTCTGCGGTCTAGCTCGTCGAGCATTGGCGTCACTGGTCGTTTGTCATAGCCCCCTTTCTCCATTAGCTCTCTAAAGTCTTTTATTGCAGTGCCGCTGTTTTCGTTATACCTCTTCACTTGCTCTTCTTCTTTGGCTAGCTGCTCGCGTTCCTCTGGTGTCATTCCGGCCCGCGCCAACATACGAACATGTTCATGCAGTGTATCGCGCTTGCCGAATACTCCAGCCCATGTGTCTTTTACTGATTCAACGATGCCGTCTACTCCGGCTTTGTGAGAGTTTGGTGTCAATTCTAGAAATTCACTTGGTGCTTTGGCCTGGCTTCTGTCGAGTGGAATGGTAAAGTCGAAAACTGGGGCGCCAAAGGGCTTTGTAAAGTCGTTGATACTTGGTTTCTCGCTGATTTTTGGGTCAAAGCGCTGTTCGACAGGCATCTCTGCTAGTAATCTTATAGCCACAGAGTCGGCTGGGTTATAGCTTGCTTTAGTATCTTCAAATTGTCTTTCGCTCATGAGAATTTCCTCGTTTAGATCATGTGTTTGTTAGTAAATTAGGCATTTGTCTGTTAGCTGCATTGGTTTGTTACTTGCAGTCGACGAAATTAATTTACGGTTTGAATGTTGGCCGAATTTGGGGCGACAGATTAAATGCTGCTACTGGTCTGGGGCCGTGGCGGTGTCTAGTAGTGTCGTTTCGTTCTTTGTAGGGCGACTGTGTATGGCAGAAGCTATAATGAAAACACTGATGAAATCGAGCAGAATGCAATTTTTCAAACCTATTTTTATGTGGAAGGACTTATCTCCGCCAAGTCTTCTGTTAAGCGCAGTTCTTGCGCACGCTGTTCTTTGTCCTCTTGCAGCGCCCGCTGAGGAAAAGTCTAAGCTTGCCGCTTCTGGAACAACTAAGCTGGCCGCTACATCTGCGGCGACAAAGTCAACTGCCGCCGCGTCTAGCCCTGGAGGGATGCCCCTCTATGTCCCCATAGTTTTGGATTTGCGCATATTGCGGAAAAACGTCAGCCTATATCAGCGTGAGCCCAACAATCAGCTGGCTTTTTACGATGCTGCTCGCTATTTTTTAGGTGTGCGCGATTATGCTAGTGCCGAGAAATTAGCCAAGGCTGCGCTTCGTGCCCATCCTCATTGGGCTAGCCCAAACTTCGTCATGGCTAAGGTGGTCGATGCCCAGTTTGAAGATTTGCAGTGTATTGAATATTATAAGTTGGCTCTTAAGGCTAGTCCGCATTGGCTCGATGCTTCAATCGCTTGCGCCGACAAGCTCAATGCATGTGAGAAATATGCAGAGTCTGTGGTTGTTAGCACTGCCGCACTAAAGTTCTGCGAGAGCCAGCCCAAGGACGCTGTGCTAACTGTTTACATGGGTACTTTGCGCTTCTGTAAGGCTCAGGCTCTTTATAATCTTAAAGACTTTCGTGGTGCCGCTAGGGCGCTGGAGATTGACTCGGTGCAAGAGCTTGATCAGATTCGTCTTAAGTTTTTGGCTGGCTGTTATATACACTGCCAAGAATGGTCGAAAGCATTAGTAATAGCCAACAGGCTTGTGCAGCGCTATCCCGGTGATTATAGCTTTCGTTTGCAGCGCGCTCAGATTTATGCGGGGCTGAATCAGCCCCACAAGGCTATTGCCGATCTGACGCAATGCCTACAATTGAAAAAGTATACGATCAAGAACACTGGTATAGCGGCCTTGGCCGTTCTAGAGGAGAGCGAGGTGCGCCTTTTGCGCGCTTCTATGTACGATAAGATCGGTCAGAAAGACCTTGCTAAAAAAGATCGGGCGGCAATTAAAGAAGCCACCGATCGCTCTTATAAAGAAACTGTATTTAGAAGTACACAATGAGATAATTTCTCCAGTCATTCACTGCTCAATATTTATAGGCAGTGCTGCATAGCTTGCCTAAAGCGACTGTTCAGTCTTGTTTTGAAATTCAAACTTAATAGCTGGGAATTGGCGACTCAATTGGTTCTCTTCTGCTTTCGTGATGTTCGGGCAGTTGCTTAGGCTCAGGGTCTTTAACCGTTTGCTTTGGCAGAGGCTGCGCACACCGTCAATTGTTACCTTTGTACTGTCTATCTTTAGCTGCCTGAGCTTGCTGAGTTTCTTCAGGCAGGCCAGGCCCTGATTTGAAATTTGTGTTCCGTTTGCTTTTATGGTGTTCAGGGTTTGAATCTGAGCTAACTTTTCGGCGCCAATGTCATCGAAGTT
>CALRJJ020000560.1:0-4141 GCA_943367505.1 Flavobacterium psychrophilum
GGAATATTCTTCTTGGGTTATTGCCTTTTTGGTATACCTAGCAATGTTGTAATCAAGCGCCTTGGGCCGCGGCGCTGGATAAGCACAATCATGGTGGCCTGGGGCATTGTTACAGTGGCCATGTGTCTGGTCAAAGATGCCCTTACTTTCTACATCTTGCGCTTTACCCTGGGGGCTACTGAAGCTGGCTTCTTCCCCGGTATGTTGCTTTATCTGACCTTCTGGTTCCCACCCAAGCAATATGGCACGGCGGTAGCTCGGTTTATGTCGGCCATTCCCCTGGCCGGCCTCTTGGGAAGCTTTGTCGCTGCCAAGGCATTTGAGATTAATGGCCTGTGGGGTTTAGAAGGCTGGAAATGGCTATTTATAGTCACCGGAGTGCCAGCTATTGCCCTTGGTATTGCGGTGCTCTTTTTGCTGCCTGATAGACCGCACCAAGCACGGTGGCTCAATGATTCGCAGAAGAGTATGCTGGAGAATTTGCTAGCTAGTTCTGGTGACGAGAAAAACAGTGAAAATAAAGATGAGCCGCAGCTTTCGGTTGTGGCTACTCTGAAGAATTTAGTTGTCTGGCGCTTCGCTCTGCTCTATTTCTCAACGACTGTTTGCATGTACGGCTTTCAACTTTGGTTGCCGCAGATAATCAAGACTTTTGGCAGCGCTACTAATACTAGTAATTCTTTGGTGGCCATGCTCTCTGCTATTCCTGCTCTGATGCAAGCTTTGGGAATGCTCGTTATTGCGGCTAGTTCAGATCGCAGTGGTGAGCGTCGCTATCATGTGGTGGCTTCTTCGGCTATCACAGTGCTTGGTCTGGTGGCAGCTACTTACTTGCCTGATAATCTCAAATTGGCCGGATTGAGTTTGGCTGCCTTTGGCATATGGGGCACTGTTGGCCCCTTCTGGGCTTTGACTAGAGCCTCGCTCTCGGTGCCAGCACAACCAACAGGCCTAGCTTTTATCAACTCAGTTGGTAATCTTGGTGGCTTTGTTGGGCCGATGTTGATCGGTCTTATTAAGCATTTGACTGGTTCTTATGCCGGCGGTGAGTTTGGCTCAGCCTTGTTGCTTTTAGCTAGCACTGCTGTCTTTACTGCATTTTTGGCTATTACTACTAAAGTACAAAATAAATAGGAGTTGGGAGTGACACTAAGAGTTTGCGTCGCTGGTGTTAGCGGCTGGACAGGCAAAGCTGTAACAGAAGGCATTTGCGCTGCTGCCGATATGACTCTTGTAGCCGCGGTGAGCCGCAGCTCTGCCGGTAAGAGTCTGTCAGAGCTTGGGCTTAAAGTCGAAAGTGATTGTGATGTCGTTGTAGTCGCTACTGTTGAAGAAGCACTAAGTCAGCCAATTGATGTCTTTGTGGATTACACCAGCGCTGCTGCCGTGAAAGAACACACTCTCTGTGCTGTCAACAAAGGTATTTCAGCTATTGTGGGCAGCTCTGGTTTAACTGCCGATGATTTTGCTGAAATTGAAAAACTAGCCGTGAGCAAGGATGTTGGAGTAATTGCTTGCGGTAACTTTAGTATTACTGCCGCTTTGGCTAAGCATTTTGCGTTACTAGCTGCGGAATACTTACCGAGCTGGGAAATCTTAGATTATGCTGGCTCGACTAAGATGGACGCTCCTAGTGGTACTGCGAGAGAACTAGCTGAGTGCTTAGAAGCTGTTAGACAAAATAAGCTTGGCCGGGAAATCAAAGACGTAGTAGGTGACAGTGCCGCCCGCGGTGCGCAGATAAAAGGCACCCCGGTGCATAGCCTGCGCTTGCCTGGCTATGTTTTATCGTTTGAGACAATATTTGGTTTGCCAGAAGAAAGGCTCACTGTGCGCCATGATGCCGGTACCAGTGCTTTGCCCTACGTTGACGGCACCTTACTGGCATTGCGCAGAGTTGGTGCCGTCAAGGGTTTGATTCGTGGGCTCGATCAATTGATGTTTGGCAAACGCTAGTTCTTTTCGCGCTCTTTTACTGCACTCATCTGGTCTTGGTCGGCGTTGGCAGCTAGGCGGTCATTGCGCTGGCGCTGAGCCAGGGGGGTGACTCTATCAGCCTCGGCAATCTCATTTAGTTTCGGCTCACTTGAAGAGTTATCTTTCAGATTCGATGGTAAGTGTTCTTTGTCTAACACTGTTGTCGACTGATCAACGTCGGCATTGGCAGCTATGCGGTCGTTGCGCTGACGCTGAGCCAAGGGGGTCACTCTATCGGCTTCTGCTATCTCATTTACTTTGGGCTCTCTTCTATCTGTGGAGGCGTATATGTCGTGTGCTCCGAAATCAATGGAGCTTGCCTCGGGGCGTCCTTTTGCTGACTGTTGAAGACTGCTGAGTGATTTATCAGAGTAAGCCTCAGCAAATGCTCCGTCAAAGTTAGTAAAGCTTGGTAATTTAGCAGCGTTGGCTTCAGCGCGTTCTAATGTCATAGTAAATTCTCCAAAGTAAGTAGAAAACTGGTAATCGCCGTAGGTCTTGAAGGCTTTGTGTTCATTGGTTTGTGTCGATTTGCTTGTGTTCAATATAGAGGAGGTAAGTTGGCAATCTGGGGTCAAAAAGATTAGTTATGTGGGCGAAATTAGTTGGCCGTTGAAGTAGATTCCTCGCCAGACATTGTTGTAGGCATACATCTGCCAGGCACCTACAGTGCTGTTTCCGTTAACTACGTTGTTGAAAGCTCTGTGGTCGCTTCCGCCTAGAATGCCTGGGGGAACATTGTTTCCTATTGGGTAATTGATTTCGTTGTTTGAGATCTCGATACCGCTGCTGCTATTGCCCTCTACCATCATGGGAGAAGATGACCACTCATCAATGGTGATATCGAGGCGGTTGCTGCGAACTGTGAGATTTTGACTCTCAAACATGCTTATGGCATCTGATTTGTAGAGGCCGGTGACTTTGTTATTTTCAATATTGCCGCCACTTACGTGGTCAAATTCAACGGCAGTTGTGTCGTAGTGCTCGGACCAACTAAAGTCATGGAGCCAGTTGTCTTTGACTGTGACATTGGACGAGCGATCGGCTAAGACTCCCCGCTCTCCCCCTGTAATCTCGCAACCTTCCACCACTACATTATTGGCGCCATAGATGCCAACCGTTGGACCATCCAGGCCTTTGATGCGGGCATTGCGGATGACGACATTGTCTCTTGTGATTGAAAGAGGCGGTATTTCATCGCCCTTTGCGTCGATGACAAGCATGCCGTTTTCGTATGAGGCATAGCGCTGCAAGACCTCAGGAATTGACCCGTCTGTTAGTTCTACTCGCGCTCCACCTTCAAGGGCTGGTCCTTCTTGCCATTCTTGAGGTGCATCGATTACTGGTTGATACTCTGGAGCTGGCACTTCTCCAGTTACTTCAGCCGGTGTTTCAGTCTCTGTAGCGGTTGGCGGTTCATAGATTGGTTCAGTCATTGGTTCAGGGATTGGCTCACAGGCTGGCTCAGTGATTGGCTCACAGACTGGCCGAGAATTCGGTTCGCAGATCAATTCGCCAATTGGTTCACAAGGCTGTGTACTGGTATGCTCTTGGGGGGAACCGCATAAATCTGTCTCGTCAAAGCACCAGCTCAGTTCAAGGGTTGGTAATACGCCGTTATTCGTCATTTGGTCTGCACAAGAACGTGATTGCAGCGCTAGTCTCGAATTTAGTTCATGTCTGTCTTCAAATGAGATTGATGCAGAGCAACTGGCGTCAGTGGCTGTGAAAGAGCTATCACAGGTAATGGTTTGTTCCATGCGACAATCTGAGTTCATTGATTCGACTCCATTATTTTGCTTCGTTAGGATCGTCTTGGTAATTACGGGCTAGTAAAATCGGCATGGCGCTACTTTACTAAGGGCTAGTTGGCAAAGCGCGGTCAGTGATATTAGATTGGCTGGCTTGTTAGTTTCTTGGCGTCTTTGGTTTTGTATGTACTATCAAAATCGAGATACAGCTGATTTAATAGTTGGACACTGCGGAAGCTTTAGGTTGGTACTTTGAAAACCCTGAAAATCTCTCAAAAATTTTTGATTGCAGTGGCTGTGCCTGTAGTGTTCGAGCTTTTTCTTGTCTCTGTTCTCTTTGTTTTGCTGTGGCAGGCTGATGAGGCTCGCGTGAGAGAACAGCAAGGTCGCGAACTTGCTAATCGTGTCTATGC
>CALRJJ020000561.1:0-4136 GCA_943367505.1 Flavobacterium psychrophilum
AGTCTCGGGCGGGGCTATCGAACATACCAGAAGTTCCGTAGTCGCAGGCGCTGACCTCCCTGCCATACATGGCTCTTGCAATTTTGGCGGTTTTTGTTTGAATGCCCTGACGGCAGGCATAGAGTGGCAGGGTCTCTTGAGCGATTAGCTCGAACTCTTCTTGCGCATTGGTTGTGTAGCACTCGCCAATAGTTAGGGCGTCGTCCAAGCTGAAAAGACAGCGAAATGTATCGGTTGCCCGCTCGTTGATTAGTAAGCTGTCAATAAAATCACGCGGCGCTACGCCGTATACCAGCACCTTTGGTCTTAAGCTTCCTCTTAACAGGTGTCGTTCAGTTAGTAGTGCGTCGGTGACCATTGCCCCGTCTCTAGCCACATTGAAGACATCGACCTTGGGGCGGCCAAGCGACAGACTTTGTGCCAGGGCTTTTGCTTGGCAATAATTGCTGTAGTCGGTTGAGCCCAATTCGATTTCGTCACAGGCGTGAAAGGGACGGCGCATTAGCGATGAGCCGATGAGAGCGACGTCAGGAGCCTTGCTCTGCCCTTTGTAGCGCTCAATAAGCACTGCCATCGGGCTGGGCAAGTACATGGCCAGAGAGTCACAGCCGCAAACTACTAGTACGGCAATGTTAATAACAAGATAGAGAGCGATAGCAGCGATAAAGACCGGTATTGATTTGTTTTTCAATGGCCTTTAAACAACTTCCACCTTCGAATCGTCACCCAGCATTAGCCTGAACGCTTGTGGTTTACCGGTCGATCTTGTCAGCTCAACGCCAACGCCAATCAAACTGTCAGCGATGCGGCCGTGAAAATCTAATATTTGAGCTTTCTCTCTAAGAATGCTGTGTTCAATTTCGGCATGGCTCACTCTGGCGCCATCACCGATAGAGGTAAAGGGCCCGACATAAGTGTGTTCGAGTACACAGTCTTCGCCAATGACAGCTGGTCCGCGCACGGTGCAGTTGATCAATTTGCTGCCTTTGCCAATGTGCACGCGCCCGGAGACTCTTGAATCGTCATCAATGGTGCCAAGCATAGAGACATCGGTCATTTCATCTAAGACCACTCGGTTGGCCTCTAGCATGTCGTCTTTCTTCCCGGTGTCTAGCCACCAGCTCTGCAAAATATGGCTGTCAACCCTGTTGCCGGTGGTGATCAGCTGTTGAATGGCATCAGTTATTTCAAGCTCCCCGCGCTTGCTGGGTTTGATTTGGTCGATGGCCGTATGAATTTTGGGAGTGAATAAATAAACCCCGACTAGGGCCAGGTTCGATTTCGGTTTGGCTGGTTTTTCTTCTAGGCCATTGATACGGCCATCTTTGTCTAATACAGCCACGCCAAATGAGCTAGGGTTGGCCACTTCTTTGAGCAAGATAAAAGCGTCAGGCCCTTCCTCTTCGAAGCGTTTTACTAATGGACCCACACCGTCTTTAATGAGGTTGTCGCCCAGGTACATAACAAAGGGTGAATCACCAAGGAAGGGACGGCCGGTTTTTACTGCGTGGGCCAGGCCCATTGGTTGGTCTTGCAGGATATATTCGATGCGTATTCCCCAGCGGCTGCCATCGCCAACACAGTCTTGAACGTCTTTGCCGGTTTCGGGGCTAACGATAATGCCTATTTCTCTGATGCCAGCGTCAATTAGAGCTTCTACGCCATAAAAGAGAATGGGTTTGTTGGCGACTGGTAATAATTGTTTCGCCGCTGTGTGTGTGATCGGGCGCATGCGTGTGCCTTTGCCGCCACTCAGAATTAAACCTTTCATACCGTCCCGTCCTCTTTGTTTTAATTGACTCCGCGTTTGCTGAGAACTGCCTTAAAAGTCATGGCGATAATGCGCCAATCGAGCCAGTAGTTCCAGTTGTCGCAATACCACTTATCGGCTGCAACTTTGACATCATCAGGAAGTTCATCGCGTCCGTTAACTTGGGCCCAGCCTGTGATTCCCGGCATAAACTTCAACACACCACTTGCTTCACGTTTAGTGGTTAGGTCGGTCTGATTATACAGAGCTGGCCGCGGCCCTACTAAACTCATCTGTCCAAGCACTACGTTAACTAGCTGAGGAAGTTCATCCAGGCTAGTTTTACGCAAAAGTTCACCTACTTTTGTCACCGGGCTCGGTAAGAGCAACATCTGGTCTGTGGGAAGGTCTGGCGTTCCGGTGCGCATCGTGCGAAATTTATAAATTTCAAACAATTGGCCATTTTGTCCCACTCGCTTTTGTTTGAAAATAATTGGCCCTCGGCTATCAAGCTTAATCGCCAAGGCTATTGCCAAGAGAACTGGGGCGCCCAGTATAAGGGCGACTGAACAAAGGGCAAAATCAGTTAGTCTCTTGGCAATCATCATCTTTAGTAATCTTGGTTGCTCGCTATTTTAGGACAAAACAATAGTGCAAAATATAGATAGAACTGTAGCTTGAAGAAACTGTGCGCTAAGGTTTTATATGATGAAGCTATTAAAAATACCTTGTTTAGCTTCAATCTTTGTTGGCCTCTCCTGGTTTGCTATGCAAAGTTCTTTGGCCCAGGTCGACTGGCGCACTGAGCGTGAGCAAGGCATTCGCCTGGAATTTGCTAAGAATTTTTCTGCTGCTTTGCTGCACTACAAAAAAGCCTTAGATGCAGCTCCGGCTGCGAATACAAACGATGCTACCAATTTGCGGCTGCAACTGCAGTGTCAAATCGCTACTTGCTATCTGCGTCAAGAACAGCGCCTGAAGGCCCTGCCCTATATTGATAGTTTGCTCAACTCGGCAGCAAAATTGCGCGCTAGCAATGCTATGAAAGCCGATAGTGAAATGTATTTAGTGGCACTGGTGGAAGACTGTGACTCTAACCATGCTAGTTTGGTCAAGGTAAATTTGAAGGAGTGGCAGGAGTACAATCTGCTCAGCCAGCGCATTTGCGAGGTGGCATTGCCAGCAACGCTGACGCCTGAAAGGTATGCCTATCGCACTCGCTGTTTTATCGCTGTGGGCGACAGGGCTGGAGCCTTGAAGTTTTTCCATGCGGCCATGAAGAAAATACCAAGTTCTGATCCGCATTACTTTGATATGCAGCTCAAGCAAGCGGCTTTGGAAAACCTTCTCAATCAGCCAGAAATGCTGCGTCGCCTTAGTCTTGTTTTGGCAAAAACTAAATCTCCCGTTGAAGTTGCCTGCGCCATAGGTATGGCTCAGACCTGGGCTACCGATTATGCCGCTGCTGATCAGACTCTCGCCAGTATTTACAATAAACTTGATAAACAGAAGAAGTTGACAAAAGTTGAACGTATTAATCTGCTCAATACCCGCTTAGATAATTCTCTCGATTGTGGCCGCTGGGCTGAGGCTGAAAAACTAGCAAGGCAATGCCTGGCTCTCAATCCACCAGAGCGCATACGCAATCTTTGTCTTACTGCGCTATCTGTTTGTGCCGCCAGGTTGGGTAAGGTCAAAGAAGCTGCGCAGTTGAACGCTCAGAGGCGCAGCACTACTTTTGGCTTTTTGGAGGAAGAGGAGCGGGATGCCACTGCTGAAATCATAAAGCGACGATCGGTGCGAAAATAGAGCGAGGAATCAAAGAGGCCTATGCCCAATAAGCTAAGCAATGCCAAACTTTCACTAAAGTTGTTCACTGTGCTGCACCGCTCCGCTGTTGCTGTGCAGCGTCCAGCCTGGCAGCAAATCCAGCAGGCTAGTCTGGGGCCGAGTGATTTTGCCGTTTTGGAAGTTTTGCTACATAAAGGTAGCTTGCCGATTAGCACTATTGGCAGCAAAATTCTCCTTACCAACGGCTCAATGACTACTGCAGTAGATCGGCTTGAGGCGAAGGGATTGGTTGCGAGAGTTTCTAGCGAGAGTGACAGGCGTACGAAAATAGTCTCTCTTACTGCTAAAGGACGGGCTTTGATTGAGCCGATTTTTGCCGAACACGCTGCAGTTATAGAAGCTGCAACCGCGGGCTTGACTTATGACGAGAAACTGCAGTTTGTGGAACTGGCTAAGAAATTAGGCAAGTTTGCTGAGACGGTCGAGCAGCAATAGCTGAACTTTCTGCTCGCTAGCTGCCTTGGCCGAGTTGTATCTAGGCTACAGATTTGTTGCCACTGTAGCCGGTGCGGTAATTTTGGCTGAGAAAAAATAT
>CALRJJ020000562.1:0-4136 GCA_943367505.1 Flavobacterium psychrophilum
AATTTCACAAAGTGGAATATGAGCGCCTCAGAGACGTACTCGAAGATTCAGCCGACAGCACAAACTTACCAGCTGCTGCCACTGCCCATAACGCCCTCGACGACTTATTGAAGAGAATTCGCCTGGCTGATTTGAGCCAAGCCACTCAGCTACAATTCACCAACTAGATATTGACAGGCCCTTGGGTGGGAGATACGATCAAGATGGCGTGGCATAATTTGGCCTTTTTCGAGTACATCTAAAAGTTATTGCTACAAAGATAAATTGTGCGTTTGCGCGTACTAATTTTGTCGGTATTTATTACCACTGCTGTTCGGCACTTGAGCGGCATTAATCTAGACTATCTAGAGTTGTTTCAAGTACGTTTCTTTAGAAAAACGAGCTTACCGCAATGGCAACCGACGAGCAAAAACAGCCGACCATAGAGCAACAACTTGCTCTATGCCAAGCGCGCCTCGCAGGAGTTGAGGCAAAATTTGCCGAGGAGATGGAAGCCAATCGAGAAACAATTATTCAGCTCAAATCGGCTCTTACTGCTAAGGCAGAATTCTTTGCCCAAGTAAATCATGAATTGCGCACCCCCTTAAATGGAATGCTGCCCATGATCGAGATGATTCTGCGATCAGAGCTTAGCGCCGAGACGCGCGACTACGTCATCACCCTAAGAAATGCAGGGCTCTCACTGCTCAATATAATCAACGATGTTCTAGACTTTTCGAAAATTGAGGCGGGAAGATTTGAAGTTGCTTCAGTTCAGCTCGATCTAACCGAGACGGTTGAAGGTGTAGCTCAAATCTTAGCTCCAGCTGCAGCCTCAAAAAACATACTGCTGCTCTCAGTTATCGATAAAGATGTACCAGAAACTGTCTTTGGGGATCCGCAAAAAATTCGACAAGTGCTGCTTAACCTATGCGGCAATGCCATTAAATTTACAGAGACCGGAATAGTTACAATAAAGGTCTCAACCGTAAAACCGGCGGATAAGCCAAGACAATTGCTCTTCACTGTCAGTGACAGTGGTCCCGGCATCAGTCAGGATCTTAAGTCTCACCTTTTCGAACCTTTTTTCCAAGGACCTGTGGCCAAAGAAAACCAGATATCCGGAACTGGACTTGGGCTCAGTATTTCAAAGCGCCTAGTGGAATTGATGGCGGGAAAAATGTTCGTCGATAGCACTCTTTGTGTGGGCTCAACTTTTGGCTTCTACTTGCCGCAAGAAGAACTAGCGAATCAAGAAATCCTGAATGTCTGGGCCAGTCCAAAAGGTACAGCTGACCCACTAGCAGAAGAACAAGCAAAAGTTGCTGAACTTAGAACCACTTTTTCAGGACTGACTCTAGAGCCCGCTCACGACGGCCGATTTGCCATCAGTGAACTACTCAAAACTTTTGACATACCAACCCGAGCGATGGATAGCGCCGAAACTACCTATGCTATTTTGGCAGCCATGGCGACTACTGATACATCAAGCCAGCAAGCCAATACGGTAGTATTCCTCGACACCGTAAGGTTAAAAGATGAGTGCCTCAAATTACGTTCATTGCTAAAGAATTCAGCTTTATTGAACTCAGTCAAATTAGTCGACATCGTGACGCAAGATAAGTTAGAGCCAGCAAGCAAGACTAACCTGGAAGAAAAGGTTCTAACTATTGCCATGCCAATGAGAAGGCAGGTCGTCTTTAACTGCCTAAACAAACTGACAAACAATAATGAATTTCGCGCATTAGCGCGTGCAGAACAAAGCACTACTTTAGGTCTAGGAACATTTGCCCAAGTCAAAGCCGATGCCTCATCGCTCTCAAGGGGAGAAAAGAAACAAGTACTTGTTGCTGACGACAATAAGCTCAATCAAAGAGTAGCTTTTCTCTTTCTCGCAGATTTAGGATTTGAAATAGATTTGGCAGCCGATGGTGTAGAAGCAGTGAGCGCTTTCAAGAAAAAGCACTACGACCTTGTGCTGCTAGACTGTCAAATGCCTTTGCTGGACGGCTTTGAGGCCGTCAAAATCATAAAAGAAATTCAGCAGCGGCGCGGAGTCGCAGTTCCCGTAATAGCAGTAACAGCAAGCGCCGGGGTAGCAAACCGGGAGCACTGCCTCGCCAACGGTATGGACGACTTCATAAGCAAACCGCTTGATCCAAACTCTCTGGAAAAAGTAATAACAAACTGGCTAGGAAACTCATTCCAGAGAGATACCCCAGCTAGAGTTACAGCGGTAAATAACATTAACGGCAATACCTTTGTCTGCCAACAAGCAAATTTCACCAAGCTGCAAAAAATCTACAGCGAGAAACAGTTAAAGGGTATCCTCAGCCTATTTAGAGAAAATTGCAAAGCGGATCTCGCGGAACTTCTAGCGCTCTTGACCGCCAATGAACTAGCTCTATTTCGACAGAGACTGGCCCGTTTCAAAGACTGCTGTGAAGTTATTGATGCGGTGCATATTGCTAAACTCTGTATTAGACTTGATGAATCAACAAAACAAAGTGACACCAAGGTTGTTTTTGAGCAACTGGAAAAGTTATCAAACTTAGTTGCAGAGCTAGACAAAGAACTAGAGTCAGCCCTGGCCGACCGCTCGACCTACACTTTACCAACACTAAGTAATCCAAAATAGCCGTTCTCTCTTTGTCGTCAAATTTCGGGAACCAAAACGACGCGCTCCTTTCTTAGCGAGTAATTGCAAATTTGCCAATTTTGGCAATGGTACATTGGCATAAATGAGCGAACTGGCCACTAAAACTAGCTCTCTGACTTCTTCACCGCTTCTTTAGTCTTGAGCTTATGCTCCAGCCACATAATTATTTGCTGGGAAGTAACGAGCACAACGGTCGAAGCCACAGCAAACAGAATCTTATTGAACACGTCTAACACCTCAATCAGTCAAAGCCGTTCTCCCGGGAAGTTAGCGGAGAAGTGTTGCCTTAGAATGACATTGAGGTCAAAAGTTCCATTTTGGAACAAATTAGGGCAAAAGCCGCAATGATCTTAAATCGGCTATTGGCTCATCAAATGAACAGGTGCCGACAGAATGGATAAAATCATGCCTGGCGGCTTTAATCTCAGCCAAACTCAACGACTGATCACGCCAATAGGCTCTGTCATCAAAAGAAAAAGCGACTGGCTCAGTTTCAGAGAGAATAGCCTCAATATCTCGCTGCCCTTGCCAAGCGAAGGCAGCCGCCATGAGAACATTGAGAAAACCGTGTAATACCGCTCGCGGTGCGTCATCTTCGTAGGTCAAAGCCTGCAATGCCCGCACCGGGTGATGTAAACCTGCGGTTGCCTTAAACGGCAGTTTGCGGTCGGCACAAGCATTTATGAAAGCAGCCACCGAAGCTACCGAGGGAATTCCTTCCGGCTGGACACTTCCCATGCGAATCTTGGCGAAATTACCCGCCTCTTTAACAGCATCAAGCATGGTCAAATTGTCAGGCGAAACCTCGCAATAAACGGGCCGATTGGCAATAACAATAGCTTTAGTCTCTAGAGCGGCTGCATGCCCATCATCGGCCTCAGCAATTAGAGAAAGTGAAGGCCTCAGCGCCGCATGCACGGTCTCACACTGACTAACAGGCAGCACCAACCAGCGCAGCATCCAGCGGTGATCGCCATTCTGGTAGCTGTGATAGTTGGCAATTGTGGCATCAAGGGGCACAGAGGCTGGTGGAAAAAGCCCAGCGTAATCAATGAACCGTTCAAGTAAAGCTCGCAATGCTGGTGCTACGGTGTCGCTCATAACTTGCCTTATTATCTCCGACCAATTGAATTAACTACCGTGGAATGTTATCACAGGCTGCTCCAACTACGCTTCAGCCCAGCGAGGCAATCAGCGCATCAACTTCCAATCGGGGCTGAGCATCCAAGAGTAAGCCCAGGGTATCTTAAAGCCAATACACACAGGACAAACAAAGCCATCGGGTCTAGCGATTAAATGATGTTCTGAAGTACAGACAAAAGGCAGAAATACTTTGGAAAGCTGATAGTCATTGAGCAAAGCAACCTCGCTCTCAGACCATGGCGAAAAGGATTTATTGACGACCTCGGCCTCACATATTGGGGCATTCTCAGGCTTGGCAGCACAACTCAGACAAACATACGCCGACATGTGCGGTAGCAGCCGAGCCGCCTGCGGC
>CALRJJ020000563.1:0-4128 GCA_943367505.1 Flavobacterium psychrophilum
TGGCGCCGCTGAGATTGGCTTCCATCAACGATAGTTGCAGGTTTACCAGGCGAGCGTCAAAACTATTGGCATCAAAGTCGCACCCAACCCAGGTCAACTTTTCTTCAATTTCTGGATTTTCTGGATCTTCCACAACTTCTAAAAAGCTGCGGTAGCCTTCTGTGCCGCCTACGTCTTCTGGTGGGCAAGCGCGTTTGCCCATGATGCAACGGGCAAGAGCTGGCCCACCATCAAGTTCGACTACCCGTTCGACTTTTACTTCGTGCTGCCATGAATCAGCTAGATCGTACTCATAAATAAACTGGTCGCCCTCTTCAGTTAAGATGTCACTGAGCTTAATTGAAGTCTGGTCTTTTATTTTCTTGTTTTTTGCATCTAGCAAGTCACCATATATGGTATTGCCGAAGTGGAAGTGGTGAATGTGATAGCCTGACCAGCCCATTGAAAGCTGCAAAATCTCATGGAGTTGATCTAGTGTAATGTCGCCATTGACCAAGAGGCGCCGCCAGATTGGCAATGGGGCATCTTTCAAATTGACGCGCAACTGAAAGAATTTATTGAGATTGCTTTTCTTGCGGACTGCCATGTGTTTTCCTCAGTTTTGTTTTTAGGTACGGTTCAAAAATCGAGTGCTTCTGGTCCGAAAGAGTCAGGCAAGAGGTCGTCGAATTTCCAGATACAGACGTCGTTAGCTTCGTTTTGAATAGAGAGGACGACAAGGTCAAGCCCGCCGAACTCTCTGAGAAATTGTCGGCAAATACCGCAGGGCGAGCCTCCCGGTTTGGTGGCGCAGACTACTGAGATACGCAGAAATTTTGTAAAGCCTTCGGAGACGGCTTTGACTGCTGCTGTTCGTTCAGCACAGATAGCTCCACCATAGCTAGCGTTTTCTATATTGCAGCCAGTGAAGCGGCGCACCTCTCCTTCTGCATTTTTTGCTTCGATCACCGAGCCGACATAAAACTTGGAGTAAGGAGCATGGGCTGCTTTGGCGGCGACCCAGGCAGCACTTACTAATTCCTGATCAGTATTCTTGAGATCGGTAAATTTAGTAATTGCGGGTTTGAATGACATTTTCTGGCCGTTGCTTAGTGTAATTGCTGCTGGCTGTGTAATTGCTACTAGCTATGTAATAGTTCCTGGTTGGGAACTGGCTTGCTCTTTATAGCTATTCGTTGTCTACTGCCGCCTGCAAGCGCTCTTGCAGGCTCGTCACAACGGCGTGGCGCTTTTTCAATTCTTCTACTTGAGAAGTCGGTTGGCCGTTGGCTTCAATTGTAGCTTTGAGCGAAAGAGTTTCAAGTAAAGCTGACTTAATCGCCAGCACGATGGTACACGAATCTAAAACAGAACTAACGGTGTCTTCCCCGTCATGGCTGTTGCTTAAGGCCAATCCTGCCTCTAGAGACAACAATGCGTCTCTCAGTACGTGTTCGAGCAGGCTAACGCCGTAGTCTTTCTGGTTGTCTATGCCTTTTACCAGTTCGCAAAAATTGAGTAGCTCGCGCTCGGTCCTCGTTGTTAGACGCGAAACCCCCTGCCTGGCAGTTTCCATCCAGATGGCCCGGGTCACTTCCAGTTGACTAGCCGCCTGCGTAATGCGCTGCAAGGCAACCACAGGCTCGCTCTCGCCTGCTTGCCACTGCTTGAAGGCTTCCTTTGCTAAGGAGAGACTCGCTTGAGTTTCTTCGATAGGGTCATCGAAAGCATTCATCCGCTATTTCTTTCGCTGGTATATCTTCCGGCCATCCCGCTCCTTTATTCCTCTTTAAGAGTTCTACCGTGCTTTGACCCGACTGAATCAACCCTAAAGGCAAGATCAGATTAAAAGGCTAATTAAGTCGATAGAATGACTGAGAAAGGCCGTAGATAGCTCTTCTTTGCTCAATAGTTTGTAATAAGAATTAATTGGACCCTAATGTCTGGATTGCTGAGGTGTGGCAATGGCATGATTTGTGGCTGATTTGCTAGAGCCGACCGAGCTGGTTGGCGTTGCCGGGGTAGTTGCTTGGTTAGTTACTGGGGGCGAATTGCTGTAAGCATCGGCGTAGTTGCGCACATAGAGATTGGTGCCCACGGGGCTAAGTTTCCTCGTGCCAATCGGTTTCTTCTCGTCTAAAAGAGTCTGCAAATTATCGGCACTCTTTTGAATTTCTTGAGCCTTAGTATTGCCCTTCTCTATCGATGTGCGTTGCGAATCATAGTATTGCTTGAGCTGCTGCAACTGTTTCAGAGATTCTTTGCTGCCCTTGCCTTTGGCAATGCTGTCTTCTAGCTCCTTTTGCGCTTTAGCTAGAGCCTCGCTTTGAATTCGGGCTGCTTCCATGGCGTCACGCTCGCCCTTTGAGCGCGACGAATTCTTGGCGCTTTCGGCCTGGGCTTGAAGGGAGTTTTTGGCGTTTTCTAAGACCAAGTCTTTGGGTGGCTCTTTCACCTTGGGCAGATCGGCCTTGGCCGCTTTCTTCTCTTCTGACTCAAGGCCAAGGGAAATCAGGGCCTGTTTGGAGAGTTTCCCTACTTCTTTTTCGGGGGCCAGGGCAAAGGCTATGCGATATTCCTGGACGGCTAGATCTTTTTTGTTGAGCTTGATATAGGTGTTGGCCAGGTAATAGTGAAAAACAGGATTGCTAAATTCAGCCGCTTGAGCGCAGCCAAGGCGCGACTCAGCTAGCTTAAAATCACCTTCTTTAAAGGCTTCTACGCCTTCGGTCATAGCTGAGTTTTCGGCCAAGGCAGCCGGGAGAGAGAGACAATGGCCAGTGCTGAAAAACATAGCCATAGCTACACGAATACAAAGGGTCATGTTATTGACCTTTTTCAGGGCTGAGCTGGAGAGTTTGTCTTTCATAGCTGTGATTGCGCCGGTGTCAGGATAGTTAGAAATCTTCAGGGTTTACTGGAGAAATTAAGGGTGGTGGTTCTCGAGATAAAGAGGTTGCCCACAGCCTTAGTGTAACCTGAGCCAGGCTTCCATTTCATCACGCCAGAGTTTTTGGCCGTAGGCTGAGGAGTACCTGGTGGGCTTTGCCAGGCATTGGCATACTCGTCTGTGGTGGTGGGTTCGGTAATCAGGTCTTTTTCTATGCCATCAAAATCTTCCTGCCAGCTTTGCACATTGATCCATTCAGGCAGGCTGCCATTGTCAGCTTGAATCTGAATTTGAGGGTTGGTATGGTCGGCACTGTCGTCTTTGGCAAAAATGTAATAGCGGTTGGCATTCTTATCGTAGTTTTGATTTTCCAGTAAATTTGTCAGTCGTGCCATGGTATAGCTTGGGTCCATGCCTTGAACGCGCTGTAGCAGCTTTTTCATGGCTGGCTGGTAATCAGCCTTCAGGGCCTTAATTATGGCCATAATGCTGTGGCCACTGGCGTATTCGCCTCCGACCTTGCCGAAGCAGTTAATCACTCTAGTGGGAGTCTGGTAATCAACTAAACCGTGAATGGTTTGATCAGCTTTGGTTTCGTAGGGAATAGACCGGATTTTCTTGCCGTCCACCAACCAATTTGACATGTTTTCGACATAGAGGGTGATGTAAGACTGAGGGATAGTCATGCTATAGCTGCGAATGGGGTTAGCAACAGCGCTTGCGGTGGCGGTGGAGTCTATTTGACCATTGCCAGCTAAAGCTGATTGGCGAAAAGCGTTAGGAATAACTGTGGCGCTACCCTCAATCGGGGCAATGTCGGCACGGTTGGGGTCGAAGACCGAATCTGAGATCAGGTGCGGCTGCTCGCCTTCGTGAAATGAGGTAAAAGTGAATTTCTTATTGTTGGCAGTCATGGGCACATAGCCCTGCATAAAGCTCTTTGAGCCCTTATCTACTTTGCCTGCAGTGATGCCAGCGGGAATTTGCCCTGGCGTCATGATCAAATTGCTCTCGTCTCCCCTGTCGACCATGGCTATAGGGCAGGTATATTGCGGATTTTTGTCGATACCCATGCCCGGATTGATCATATTGGCAGTGCGCCTTCCAGCCATTTGATGGAAAAACAAATCTTGGGTTTTGCTGCTGGCAATCTCACTGTAGAGATTGTCGTTTACAGTCTGGGCTAATTGATAAGCAGCGTCGCCATTGCCGGTTGCTTTGGGGCCAGCTTGTCCGCTCTTTTGCATTTCTTCCAGGTT
>CALRJJ020000564.1:0-4117 GCA_943367505.1 Flavobacterium psychrophilum
ACTTCATCAGGTGGTCTGTAAAATGACCCAAACTTTGTCAAAGTCTTTGGTCTTAAGTGCCTGTTCTGAAATACAGAAGTAGATTAAGCCACCTAGACCCCACTCCATGCCTGAATCACTAAAGGAATCTAGCTGAAGAAGTAGCCTCCACTCTTTTGATTGTTCTAAGAATGCATCTTTGGTGGCTTGGTCCAGAGCATCGAAAGCTTCGTTATCGCCACAATGTACTCCTTGAGAAGCGAGCGCACATTGCAAACGCCAGTCATTCTGCAAAAGGTTCGGATGACCCAGTAAATGATCAGGCCAATGATTGCCGTGCCACGCATCCTGCATATCATGATAATCGCCATTCTCTGGCCAAGTCATGCCAGGAAAGGGATTCTCATAGCTTGGGAAAGTAAGCCTTTCATTAAAACCAATCATCAGGCAATTAAATAGACAACCATCTGGTAGATCAACAGGAGCTTTAAGTCTCACGAGTGTTTTATTATCGCCCGTAAAAATTACTTTCCATTTGTCGCTTGTCCCTGGTTCAAAGCCCCAAGGTTGCTCATTCGCCTCATAGAAGAATGACAGTAATCCAGAAGATCCAAGTGAACTTGCAACGCGTGTGCCCGCAATTTCGGCTAGATTGATCTGGCAAAGAAACGCCAAGGGAATTTTGTTAGACGTGGTGGGCCAGTAGGAGCCTTCCGCCAAGTCGGGCAGTCCACCCGTTTTTGAAGAGCCTATAGCAGGCTCTCCTGTTTCAGCTGTACTTAACCGCAGCAGCAACGATGGCAGGGCCTGCTCCATCAAAGTATCTTTGAATTCTTTCAGATCATACAAGTCGAATAGACCAGAAAGGTCTTCTGCTTTACTAAGAAGCTTCGCCTTCTCTTCTCTGTCAATCATTAGCAAAGACCTATCAAATCAATCAGTTGAATTATTCTACGTGATACTTCCGCCATTACTTTTCGGGTCTTTCTGTATTGATGAGTTTCTTCTCTATTTACGGTCTTGGGCAATTATTTCGATTGTTTGTTTGGTGATCCAGTGGTGATCCGAGGTTAAGAAAATACCCCATAAACAAAAGAGACCCGACGATTGTCGAGTCTCTCTTGTGGCACTAGGCCTTAGTGGTGGGCGAGAGAGGACTTGAACCTCCACGTATTGCTACACTAGATCCTAAGTCTAGCGCGTCTGCCAATTCCGCCACTCGCCCACGTGTGACGTTGCTGGGCAACGAGCTGACCAGAATACCATAGCCAATTAAACCTTGACTACGCAGCCTGCCAGACTGCTTAAACTGCCTTGCTCTGCACAATCATCGGAAACCTCCTTCTCTGCCATTTGATGCCGGTTATGCCGACTCTTTGCAAGTAGCTGCCGTCCCACGAAGTGTTAAGACCATTGCGTTTTAATGCCTCCTCAATTTTCTGGCCCACCTCAATGGCGATATCAAGAGCTTGCTCTGAGGTCTTATCCACCGCTCCAAAAGTGATGTTCAATTCGCCAGTGGCAACTGCCTCATCGGTGTCTTGTGCGTGAAAGAACGCATAGCCCCAAATGTCACTGCCCTTGCGCTTCGACTGCGTAGATTGCTTGGATAGCGATTTCATCGTCACTTCTATTTCGTGTTTGGCTGTGCGCGTTCTCTTCGCGCTGTTCTTCAATGCTCGCTCAATGCGCTTGTGGCCACAGCTGTTACAGCAACTGAAATTCTGTTTTGCCAATATTCCCATTTGATTCAATTCAAGAAATGCCCTATCAAGCCGCTCGCAATCTGTGGGCGACACCCAATTGATTTCCTCTAAGTAGCGTTTGACGATGCGCTGATACACCAGCTTTTGCGCCACTGGCAGCAACTGTTCGCGCGCGATGTCGTCTTGAAATTCGATTATCGTTCTTTCTACCAGTTCATCCGGGCCGAGAAACCCTTCGATTACATGCAGTTCGATGAAGTCTGTCAGCATCTTTCTTCTCACTTTCGACCCTCTCAATTTAGTGCTCGATTTGCTTGTGTTCACTTCGCTGAATTTTTTTCCTACTAGTTTTATTGATATCGATTTCATTCGTCTATCCCGTTTGAGTTAGCTAAAACAGTGAGTTGATTCTTGTGGGCTTTAATGGCGTTGTTGGCTAGTTTGCGACTGAGATTGAAGAGGCGCCAGTCGCTCTTCTTTTCTGCGTGTTTCTGCAGTAGTGCCTTGGCCAAAATCTTCGCATCAGCTTTTGGCAATTCTTCAATTGCATCAATCATTGGTGGAATGCCATCACTCGATAGTGACAGCGCGTAGGCTGTATCTAACGGCTTCGGCGCTGAGTTGAGCACCAACCCAATATCTTGTGGACGCAATTTCGACAGGGCCATGTTTGATGTTTGAATCAGAGCATCCGGATTTGCCAGGTTGATGCCGAGCAAGATTGCTACTCCTGATAAATAACTAGCGAAGGCAAAGCGCTGCCGCTTGCCACTGAGAACAGTGGCGGCAAATATTGCGCACACTGTGCCTAACCAACCCATGAACACGGTTACGTATAGTCTTAATTCTGATTGACCAAACTCAGTTTGATACAGACCCATGCGCATCAGAGCTGAGCCGAGAATTACTAGCACTAGGGCAATTTGTGTACCAGCTAAGAGTCTGAAAGTGTATAAGCCCATCTTCGATTTGCGAATGAGCATGCTGTCGGCCATCAGTAGCATTGGTAGCACCAGTGCCACCACGGTGTTCAGTTCAAAGAAACCTTTGTGCACATACTCGGCGTAACTCAGCCCTGGAGTGATTTCGATCAGGCTGGCTCCGCCGAAGAGATAGCGCAGTTGCACGGCCACGAATGTGACGAACAATACATTCACTGAGCCTAAAACTGTCGCCAGCTCTGTAAGGCCCAGGGCGAGCATTGGTTTCTTCTCGGGCACTTCGAGGCTGAAGCGGGAGTTGCTGGTGTCTATATTTGTGCCGAGGTTGGTGTTTGTGCTGTAGTTTGATTTGGCGTTGTGGATGCTGGCCGACATGCGTGCCGCCTGGGCATTGCGCTCGGCGATGCTTAGCTGCGAGAAGCGAATCTTGTCGAGGGCACCTTCGTGCTCGTATTCATGTTCTGGTTCATGTTCTGGTTCGGTCTCGTGTTCGTACTCAAACCCGTCCCGCAGCACTGGCCCCCGCGCTGGAGCACCTGCTGCTACAAGGGTTTTAAGGGCTCCGGTTGAGCCGAACACCCCGATGTCTTTTTGACCTTGTCTGCCACCCAGCTCTCTGTGCTCTGTCTGATCTCTTTGTTCGGTCTGACCTCTATTCTCTGACAATTCTCTATGCTCATTCAGTTCTCTATGCTCATCAAACAAGGCCGGATTTATCGTGTATCCGTCGCATCTGAAAATTGAGAGTCCGTGTAAGAAACCCGCTGAGAGCCAGGTGAAGATAGAGAAGATAATCATGTTGACGGACAGATCGCCTAAATCAATATTGATTGACTTTTGTGCGATTGCAGCAAACGCTGGGTCGGCTGCTGTGAACAATCCCAAAAATATTCCCACCAATGGTGTCGCTATCGCCAAACCTTTGAGCACCGCTGTGAGGTGCTTGGCCGATGTCTCTGACATCATTTCGCGCCAATTTATTTCGCGCACCAAAAGCTCTATCGTGTTAAACGTCGGAGTGATCGCTATGCTCACTAGGGCTGAGGCGTAGTGGAGCAAGCCTCCTTTGGCCAGGGGCGTGCCCATCAGCGAGTAGGAGGCGAAGGCGAGTGCGCTTACGATTACTGCGAAATCTATCAGCAGAAGAGTTGGTGAGTCGCGTAGGAGGAAGGCGAGGGAGAAGACCACCGCGGGGATGAGGAAGCCGAGGCCGTGGCGGCGTGTGCGCAGTTTGCTGGCGCAGGCGAAGAGGCAGGTGGCCAGGGCGAGGGCGATGGTGAGAGCGGGGACGCCGAAACCTACCATTGTGTTTGTGTGGAAGTTTTCCTTGAGCATGAGGTCGGCGAGCAGTCCGATTGTGGCTGCTGATGCCAGTATTGCTAGCGGGATGTTCATTTTGGTTTCTCTTGTGGAGTTTTTGACGGGTTGAACTTTTTGTGCGCGTGATTGGTTCACTTGTATTGATTGCGCGTTTAATCAATGCGCTTGGTG
>CALRJJ020000565.1:0-4116 GCA_943367505.1 Flavobacterium psychrophilum
ATATTTTTACTAGAAGAGTATGACGAAGGGCTCGACACCACCATGTTGCCCAACAAACAAGCCGCTAGAGTTTCAGGATGTCCTTCCAGCATGCTGGCTTCGGCAAGCAATGTCGGAGCACTAGGAATGCGATCTTTTAGAACGCTCGCCGCCCAAAGTGCGCCGAGAATAGCAGTGGCACTGGAGCCGAGGCCAACACCAAGAGGAATTTCAGAATCAACGATAATTCGCACACGTTGCAGCAGATCATGATCGCGCTGCCAAAGTTTGCTCAAAATCGTATATGTCAGCTTGCCTTGCTCTTGCGCCAGACTGCTCTTGGCAATACTGCCCTTGAAAGTTATAAGTGGAATTCCCGGATCATTGTCATCAAGTACAAAAAATGACATGGTGCTATAAATGTTCAGCGCTAGACCGATACAATCCAGACCTGGTCCTAAATTGCTGGTCGAACCAGGAAGCCGAAGAGTAAACCTACGACTCCTATCAAACACCTTTTTCAAATCGGTCATGGCACAACAATGTCCAAATGTTCAACCCAAATCTATCCGAATTTCCGTCAGAGCTGCCAGAATAACTTTGTAATAGTAGCAACAAAAAAGCCATGAGACATCTAGTAACGGGCGGATCTGGCTTTCTTGGCAATCTAATCGCAATACATCTACTTGCCAAAGGTGAGGATGTAAGTATTCTCGACATCTGGGAAGACGAGCAGAGGCCGACGAAAGCAAAGTTTTTTAAGACCAGCGTACTCAATAGAGAGGGCGTTGCCGCAGCAATGAAAGGTGTCGATATCGTGCACCACACAGCCGCTTTAGTGCCTCTAACAAAGTCGGGAGATCTCTTTCGCCAGGTCAATGTAGAAGGCACAAAAATCGTTGCTGAAGAAGCCGTGAAGGCCGGTGTCAAATGCTTTATTCACACTAGCTCTTCGGCAATCTTTGGCTGCGCTCCCTGCCCAATTACTAATGCCACCCCGACCAAGCCAGTAGAAATTTATGGAGTAAGCAAACTGGACGGGGAGCTAGCCGCGAGGGAGATTGCCGACAAAGCAGGAATGCCACTAATAGCGGTGCGACCAAGAACAATTATTGGCGATGGCCGCCTTGGCATTTTCCAGATACTGTTTGACTGGATCAAAAGCGATATAAACGTCTACGTTATCGGTTCAGGCAAAAACAAAATCCAATTCCTCCACGCCCAAGACCTAATTGACTGCTACTTAATGTTGGTGGAGCTAAACAAGCCTGGACTTTACAATGTAGGCACAGAGCGCTTTAACGAAATTGGTCAGTGCCTAGAAAACCTTGTTATTCACGCTGGCTCAAAGGCAAAAGTTAAACGACTACCACAGGCCTTGACCGTAGGCACGCTGCAGGCTCTCGACTCAGTCAAGCTCAGCCCCCTGGCACCATGGCACTACCTTACTTATGGAGAAGACTTCTATTTTGACATCGAACCGCTGAAGCAGCTTGGCTGGCGGCCGAAATATTCAAACGACGAAATGCTTGCCGAGAGTTACGATTCTTTCATCGCCAACTACGACACCCTCATGGCAGCGAAATCATCTTCAGCTCACCGCAGGCCGCTAAAAGAGCAAATTCTCAAAGTTTTAAAAGTGGTATCACGTTTTAGTTAAAATCCGACCTGCACTGGGTATGAAACACCAATGACTAGCGGAAGAGGGCACAGTGGACGCCCTGATGACAATTCCCATAGCGCCGACCGCAGCCAAAATGCTGACGACTCGGCCCGCACTGCTTTATCCCTTGACGCACTTGCTACACGTCAGCCTATCTCCGGCAGCAATAGCAAAGACGGCAGCAATGACAAGCATGAAGATAGAAGCGATTCTATGTTTGCGCTGATTGCGAAGGTTGAGAACGTTGAGAAGGTTGAGAAGGTTGAGAACGTTGACGAGCAAACAAGCGATAAGCCAGACAGAGCGCCACTAGAAAGAGAAAAGATAGAACGAGAGCAGCTAGAGAGGGCCAAAGACGACTTCACTCTCAAGCACCAAATTCTTATCTCACATGATGCGTCTGGCAAACAGCTTACCTATACCGTACGCAGCGGCGATCGCAACATTGATATTCTCACTTCAGACAACTCGATAGAAGGCCTAGCGCAAGCAGAAAAGAATCTTGAAAGGCTGACAGAAGTGAAAGAAAAGCAATTAAAAGCCGATTTTAAGCTGCGCTTCAGCAAGGAAAACGAAGAAGTAGTTGGCCAGGTTGCCATCGCCCCTGATGGCACAGTAACACACGGCAAAATGATCTACGCCAGGGCTCCCTATTTGAGTGAACTCTACAGCATCGAAGGGGTAATGGAACGCGCCACACCTTCTCAGCTAACAAAAGACGGCAAAGAGGGAGTCAAATTTTACTTCCTCAAAGATTCACTTTACCAAGACGATCACGGTGCTTCAGCGACATACAGACACAGCGACAAAGAAAACAAACCCGCCATCTATGTTGGCCAAGACGGCATTGGTGCCACTCTCTTGAAGAAGGGCGACCACTTCGAATGGCAAGGCGGCATTGACGCGCATATGGTGCTACACGAGTTCTCTCACAACTCACAATTTCGACTGGGTATTGACGAGGAGCAAAAGCTCATTAAATTTTCTAATCGCTGCGGCTTCGCCCCTTTCCTGCGACCAGGCACAGATGAAACTATCTGGGCACTGAGAAGCAAAGAAGGCAAGCTTTATCGCCACGACAATGAGGTGGGCGGCTGGCAGCAGATCGACGAAAGTGGCAACCTGGTTAAATCAGATGGCTCAGCTAATGGCAAAACCACAATTTTAGACGACATAGAAATGGCAAAAATGGCCGCAGTACGGCCACCGACCTACTACTTCGACAATCCAGTAGAAATGGCCGCAGAAGGAATGGCAATGCTGAAAGAGAGTGCCAGTAGTAGAAAAGAACTGCTTACAACCACACCAGCCTTCTACCAGTTTATGAAAGAGCAAGACCAAGAAGATATAAACCTCGCTTTCGGCCTAGATAAAAAGGGACAGGCAAAAATGATCAGGCGTCCTGATGGCAAATTGACCACAAATGATGAAGCTGCAAGAAAAATGATTCTCCAATTTGAGCAGTAGCTAGACCAAATCTAGCGCAGCATCCTTCGAGCGAAACGATAGAAATAAGTGGTAAAACGAAGGGCCTGCTAACAGGTCAGGCAGGCACAGTACTTGTTTGCCTGCTACAATCTTGAGGTTCCACGCCTCGAGAGAAACTATGTCTGCCAATTTTTCGCACAGCCGGGTTAAATCAAATATGTCTGTCAACCCGCTTACAACTTCAATGCTAGCGGTGCTATCTCTGACAATGCTCTCACTTTCGGCTTGCTCGCCAGCTCAACCTCCGGCACCGAAAGCCCCCGAAGGCTTTGTTGCAGGCAAAAAAGAAGATCCTGAGTTAGCGAAAGTCAAAGCCGATGCCCAGGCAAACTGGAAAGAATTCGTAGAGGCCTTCAACGTCAAGCAAAAAGGCGAGAAGTTTGCCATCAACTCGTGTCTTTATGATGACAAGAAATCTGAATTTAAATGGATTGAAGTCGACAAAGTCTATGACGACAAAGTCGTCGGCCATTTAGAAAAAGATTCTGTCTACTTGCCCAACGTTAAAGCAGGAATGGCGGTCACTGTTCCTGTTGGCGACATTGAAGACTGGGCCTTCGTTGACGCTCAAGGCAAGCAACACGGCGGCGCCTCGCAAGCGATCCTGCAAAAGCGCGCCCAAAAGTAATTACTGCCAGGCTGGCCCAACTGGACCTATCGGGGCGCCAGGCGGTGCGCTGGCAATGGGCTCCACTGGCTTCTTTAAGATCGCAGCCACGGCATTTTTGTTAAACTTGGCCGCTTCCAACATGGCTAGCAGATTCTGCGCTTTCTCAAAGTCGAAGAAGGCCTGGTCAAATTGTCCCAAGCAATAATAGGCAAAACCCCGATTGTAGAATGCTTGAGCACAGCGTCCATTGATCTTGAGGCATTTGTCATAATTGGCGATTGCTCGTTGCAACTCAAGCCCAGACTCGGAACGCCAGGACGAGCCATGCAACGCCACCAGCTGCGATGCCAAACTTTGATGAGCCAAACCGCGATTA
>CALRJJ020000566.1:0-4115 GCA_943367505.1 Flavobacterium psychrophilum
TTATGCTCTTATTGGTATCACTATGCTGATGGGCCTGGTCACCAAAAATGCCATTCTTTTAGTCGAGTATGGCCTGATGTCAATGAAACATGGCATTGATCAGCGCCAGGCCATCATGTTGGCGGGCGAGACTCGCATGCAGCCTATTCTGATGACAACAATTGCTATGATTGCCGGTATGATGCCAATTGCTCTTGGTATCGGTGCTGGCTCTGAGGCTCGGGCGCCCATGGCCATATCGGTGATTGGTGGACTTGTCACCTCGACTGTGTTTACATTGATAGTGATTCCTGTGGTTTTCACCTACGTAGATGATTTTCAAAAATGGCTTAAGCGTCTGGTTTCCCGTTTTGGCGCTTCAAATGCCGAGAATGCTGATAACTTGCGCGCTCAAATTGAGAGTCAGTTTGTTGCATCTAAAAATGACTAGCACATTCAAGGTTCGCGCTCTTTTTCTTGCCACTTTGCTGACTGTCTCAGCCTTCCTAAATCTCTCAGACTTCTTAAATGTCTCAGCCTTGGCACAGGGCACGGCGGCCTTGGCCAGTGCTCCTGATCCTTTTGTACCACCGATAAATAATCCCAACGGCAGCCGCAGTGGCTGGATAGTACGTCAGCGCGGCTACCAGTGGGGCGGCTGTGTTTGGTACATAACTGATCAACAGATTAAGATGAGCGGTTCATTTCTCTGCATGATCATCAATCGTAAAACCAATAAAATTACTCTTTATTCTCTCAAGAGTCGGCGCTATCGCACCTATACACTAAGAGATTGCGCCAAGCGCGTCGGCATCTATCGCGCCAAGCAACAATATATATTTGCCGCTCCCAAGACCGTTGGCAAAACAGAATATTTGGGGCATCCGGCTACTATGCTAGTACGCATTGGTAAGCGTATTTCCAATGAGAGAACGCCGAAAAACGTAGAGTTTCGCGATGACATAATTGTCAGTTCTGAAATTCACTTTGAGCCAGAAATAAATACTGTACTCGAATCGGTTCTCTATTCGGTTTACCGTTATGGCTTGCCATTTAAAATGGTGCGCTCTGGCTATATTAAAGGCCGAGAAAGCCGCTCAACTCAGAGTGTTACTCTAACTGAAGTGCATTTTGCTAAGGCCAGGCCTATTCCTGATACTGAGTTTGCTTTGCCCAAAGGGCTCAAGCCATCACAGTCTGAAATGGATTTACTTTCCAGCGATATGGAAGCAGGCCATATCTAGCCGACTGTTGGCTGACCTGCTGGTGCTATTTGTATTCGTGAAAGTATTTGCTGATACCAGCTTGTAGCGACGATCCGATGGAGGCGAAAAGCCGGTCTGATTGTTTTTGCAATATGGCTGTTTGTTGATACATAGTCACTACTGATTGATGGAATAGCTTGTCGCTTGGTCTCTTCTTGAGCTCTTTGACGGCGTTTTCGAAATCGCTATTGGCCTTGCTGTAGTCGTGCATGGCTAACTCGGCTAGTGACTTTTTATAGCTAATTAAGCCTAGATTGTAGAGGCGTTGACGCTCATCAGTTGAACTTTTCCAGGCCTCTTCTCCCATATCATAATATTTAACTGCAGCTTCATTCATCTTTAGCTGTACAAAGACATCGCCGAAGCGGCTTAGGCTCAGAGCTCTTAGCTCTTCTACTGTCTTATCTCGGTTGGTTCTACCGCTAGGACCTAGTTCGCGCCATAGTTCTACCGCGTCGTAGAGAGAGCTTCTGGCCATGTCATAGTCACCGGTGCGGTAGTAACAATCCCCCAGAGCGCTCAAAAGTGCCGCTTTCATGCGCTTGGAGGTATTGGCATCAATTTCGTTTTTGAAGGCTTTGAGAGTAGGAGCAGCCTGGCGAATGGCCTGGGAGTAGTCGCCAGCATAGTAATAGCTGCGGAAAAGAGACAAGGCTATTTCTTGGGTGGTTATGGCATCCATGCCATTTTCGTAGGCACTGATTTCTTGGCAGTAATGGTAGATTTCGGCCGCATCACGGAAGCGACAGGCCCTGTAAGCCGAATCTGCGGCATTGAGCATTTGCTGCAAGTCTGAGTTTGGATCGTCTAATTCGTCTCTGGCCGATATAGGTGAGCCCTTCTGTTTATGCTGAATTTGACGAACTCTCGCTCTGGCTTTATCGAGAAGATTGTCTGTACCAAGAGCGCTAGTGTCGAAAATAGTAGGTGTTTCTTTCTTGTCAGCAAACTGGATGTACCAGTCTAGTGGTTGATTTTCCTTGCCCTGGTCTTGGCCGTAAGCGTAGAGAAAAATGAGACTGGAGGAGCAAAGTATCACCAAGCCAAGAGCGAATAAGCTAATGGCTGCGGCAACTTTGTCTCTCAGAGTCAGTCTCTTGCGCTTGAGGCGGTAGAGATTCCAGCCCGAGCTGATGAAGCTAAGTGCTCCTCCTTGGCTGGAGGAAAAATCTTCTAGTTCGCTTTTGAGCAAGCGCATGCTAGCTTGACGATCGTTTGGCTCTTTGGCCAGGGCTTTGAAAATTATAGCTTCGAGAGCCTGTGGTACTTTGTTTTCAGGACATGCCAATTTCATGCTGATGGGCATTTCGTTCATATGGCGGTAAAGAATTTCAAGCATGTTGGCGCCGTTAATCGGGGGCTTCCCGGTTAAGGTCTCGTACATCAGGCAACCCATTGAGTATATGTCTGAGCGACCATCGAGCTTTTCGCCTTTGCACTGTTCCGGACTCATGTAGAGAGGGCTGCCAAAGACGTCTCCGGTCTGGGTCAAGGCGGCAGCGTCAGTGCCTTCGTGGGGCATGAGCTTGGCAATGCCAAAGTCGACTATTTTGGCTTGCTCTGTTTGCCGCTCGGATAAATCTTCATTTTCATCTTGAGTGCCGCGAACGTAGCTAATGGTTTGGCTTTTCTTGCGCTCAGATTCTAAAATGATGATGTTGCTTGGTTTTAGATCGCGGTGGATTACGCCTTTGTTGTGAGCGTAAGAGAGGGCGTCGCATATTTGGATAAATAGCTTGATAGCTCTCTCTAGCTCTAGTGGCCCCGAAGCTTTGATCAGGTCTCCTAGTGAAACGCCATCAAGATAATCCATGACAATGTATGGTCGATTATCTTCGCTAATGCCAAAGTCAAAGATTCGCACCACATTGGGGTGGTCAATTTGGCTAACCGCTTGCGCTTCCTGGCGAAAACGATCCCGTGATTGTTCACGACCAATCATGTGGGGATGGAGCATCTTTAAGGCAACTTGCTTATTCATCAGCATGTGGCGTGCCTTGTAGACCACGCTCATACCGCCTTCGCCTATCTTGGATAATATTTGAAAGTGGCCCGCTACAACTTTGCCAACGAGATTTTCATTGAGAGCGTCAATTGGCATTTCGCGATGATTTGCCGCTTCTCTCTTGCTGTTAGAGGGCGCGTTCAGGCCTCCCTCGGGCGGGGCAAAGCTAAAAGTCTTTAGGTCGGGCTTTTTGACGTTATCGTCTTTGTCCGTGGGGGGCATTTCGATCCTGTCAGCTATTTTGCTCAGGTCTTGATTTTATGACCTGATCTTATGACCTGATTTTAGGAAATGATCGTGGCATACTTGTGTAAGTCTTGAACAATTAATCTTACATGGCTAATTAATGCTGGCAACCTGGCTCTATCGCAATGCTATTCGTCCTTGCCTCTTTCTCCTCGATCCAGAGGAAGCCCATGACTTGGTGGCCAATCTATTGCCGGTTTCGGCTCCACTGCTGGGCATTGGCAAAGAGATAATCTTTAGCCCGCAAGTGCAAGCGGCCTTGCCAAGATTGGCAACAACTTTAGCTGGAGCTTCTCTTGCTAACCCCGTTGGCCTGGCGGCTGGTTTAGACAAGAATGCCAAATTTGTTTCGCTGTGGCCTCAATTCGGTTTTGGCTACGTTGAAATTGGTTCGGTCACAGCCAAGCCATCATCGGGTAACGACAAGCCTCGCTTGTTCCGTTTGCCAGAAGACCAGGCCATTATCAATCGCATGGGTTTAAACGGTGACGGCGCCGAAAGTGTTGCCTGGCGTTTAGCTTCAACGCGCCGCAGCCAGTCACTGGGGCCCGTCGCTCTTAATATTGCTAAGAGTAATTTGCCTAACTTGCACGGTGATTTGGCTGTTGCCGATCTGCTTG
>CALRJJ020000567.1:0-4107 GCA_943367505.1 Flavobacterium psychrophilum
AAAGCGGCTGGAGAAGAAGGCTGGTTGCAGTGACATCCCCACCTCTTCTGGGGTGAGGCCAAGCTGACCAGCTAATTCGCGATCAATATCAATTTCGCAAGAAGGGTAATCGAGGGCCTGCCCCCACTGCAAGTCACGCAGAGAACTAATCTTGGCCATCTCTTTCAAGACTTTGGCGGCAAATATTTTATTGGTGACCAAATTATGCCCTGATATCTGCACACAAATAGGTGTGGGTGAGCCCAGGTTCATGATCTGGCTAACAATGTCGCCAGGCTCGAAAGAATACTTAGTATCGGGAATTGCCTTGGCCAGACGCTTGCGCATATTGTCTTTGAAGACGCTCATATTAATGTGAGCATCTTCTTTGAGCTGCACATCAATCACGGCCTGGTGCGGGCCACTGGTCCACAAGAAAGCAGAGCTGATGGGGAACATTGGCGGTTGCTGCCCGGCATAACCAAGGCTTTTCTCTACATTGGCCTCACCGGCCTCAGCTTTGATTAGCTCAAGGGTCTTAAGCACACGCTGCTCTAATGCTTCTACACGCATGCCTGTAGGGGCTGAAATGCGCATACGAAACTGACTGCTACCAGAATCAGGAAATAGCTCTTTACCAATATTGTTGTAGAGCAAGAGTACCAGCGAAATGCTAACAGTGAGATAAGTACCAATCACAACAAAACGCATAGGCATGAGCAAATGCAATACACCAGCTAGACCGTCTTTCATCTTGTCGATAAAGTCAGGCTTGTGCTCTTTGTTCGGCCCCCGACCAACGGCAGTAGCATGGGCTTCCGCCTCCTCATCACCTTCGCCATCGGGCACACCGCTATGCTCATCTTTTAAAAGCCAGATAGCCATAATCGGAACTAAGGTTGAAGCCAAAGTCGTGGAGGCAATCATGGCAAAGCCCACAGCTAGCGACAGCGGAATAAACAGCTCGCGGGTAATGCCAACCATAAAGAATGAGGGAATAAATACCGCCACCACTGACAACATGGCAAGCAGTCGCGGCACCATGGTCTCAACACAGGCCTCATAAACAGCACGGGTTTTCTCCACACCATTGGCCAGGTGACTGTGCATGTTCTCAATACAAACAGTGGCTTCATCTACAAGAATACCGATAGAGAGGGCAAGGCCACTCAATGTTTGAATGTTGATGGTCTGCCCGCAAAGCCAGAGACCAACAATCGATGACATCAAAGAGAGCGGAATGGTAGTAACAACAATGGCCGTACTGCGCAAGTCGCGCAAGAAAAGCAAAATCATCAAACCAGGCAGAATTGTTCCCAGTACACCTTCGTGAAAGACGTCGGTGATGGCCTCACGCACATATTTTGATTGGTCAAATTCATAACTAATTTTGACATCGGCTGGCAAAACGGCCTGCATGCGGGGCAAAGCGGATGTGAGAGCATCGACCACCGAAACAGTAGAAGCATCCCCCCGTTTTACCGCTGGAATATAGACTGTGCGCCGGCCTTGAAAGAGAGCATAACCGGCCAAGATATCAGACGAATCTTCGACCCTACCAATGTCTTTGACAAATATCTGTGGCCCGTGACCAGTTCGAATTGGTAAATAATCAAGTTGATGGATATCGGGCAAATCTGAATTGACCGGGGCAATGCGCAAATAATCGCCCGTGCGCACGTTGCCGGCCGGCAAAACTTTGTTGCCCGAGGCCAGAGCTTCGATAATTTCAGCGCCCGAAATATTGTATTGCTTGAGCTTGTCAGCATCGACACTGAGCACAATACTGCGGATATTGCCGCCAAAAGGCGGCGGCGCTTCGGCACCAGGCACGGTGGCGAGCAGCGGCCGTATGCGCGTATAGGCTAAATCTTCTAAGTCTTTAACGGTCTTAGTGGCCGAAGAGAGAACCAGTTGCCCTACCGGCAAACTGCCCGCGTCAAAGCGCAAGACAAAAGGGTTATAGGTGCCATGGGGCATCAAACTAGTAGCACGGTTAGCCATAGCAACAATGGTGGCCATGGCGCTCGCCATATCGGTATCAGGTTGGAAAAAGACCTTAATGACAGAGACGTTTTGAATAGTACGCGACTCAATATGCTCAATCCCTGGCACATAGAGGAAGTAAAGCTCATAGGTGGAAGTGATGTAACCTTCCATCTGCTCAGGAGACATACCACCATAGCCCTGAATGACGTAAATAGCTGGAATCTTCAAATCAGGGAAGATATCGCGCTTCATGCTGCCGACAGCTAAAAAGGCCACGCAAACAATGCTAATAACCGCAGCGATTATTGAAATCGGTCGTCTAAGAGCAAAGCTGATGATCCACATTTTGAGCTATCCTGTTTTCTTTCTTATCTCTAGCGTCGGATTACTTCCGACTGGCTCGACCTTCGACAATATCAACGATATCGAGGAAGGGCTTCAAATCTCCCTGGGCATACGAGAGCAGCAAAATCGCCCGCCACACTTCGACTTGTGCCACGGCGTCTTCTACTTCGGCTTCAGCAAGGGCCTTCTCGGCTTGGGCCAAGCTGACCATATCGGTCAGACCAGTGCTGTAGCGCTTGCTCACTTTTAACTCGCGTACCCGCGCGGCCTGAACCAAAAGCGGGGTTTCATCGGCAATTTTTCGTGCTTGCTCAAGCATTACTCTAGCCCGAGCATCTTTCTTCTCAAGCACTTGCATGGCCAGGTTCAAGTCGGCCCGGGCAGCCATTTCGTTGTTTAAGGCAATACGCTTTTGAGCTTTGAGAGGGAAGTATTCCATCACGGGAAAACTAAAGGAAGCGCCGACCATGTAATTGAAAACTTGCGGCAGGGCGCCACCACCCACGGGGCGGATAGGATTAACACCATCGTTGCTACCCTTGCCCCAAACCGATGAGTTAAACCAGAGGTGGGGGCGATAGGCCTTGTCCAAGACAACCTGTTTGGCCTTCCAGCGGCCAATCTCGGCAGTTTTGAGCAAAGCTAAAGGGTGTGAACTCAAATCAATAGCACGAGTAGGCATAATTTGAGAAGGACTACGCACCAGAGGGTCAGAGACAATATCAATATCGGCAGTGGCGGTGCCCATTTTCTCAGCTAGGCCAACTAGAGCCAAGCGGGTATTCTTTTCAGCCTTGATTAAAGCAATGCGAGCCTTGGCTACTTCGTAGTCCCAATCAGCCGCTTCCACACCCGGCTTGAGCCCCTCGGCCACTAATGTCTTAGCCCGCACATTGGCAGCGCGCATATGTTGCAGGGCGGCTTCGGTGGACAAAATAATCTGTTTAGCGGCAACGGCTTCAAGAAAAGCCTCAGCGGCATCATATGCCACATCAAGCTGGGTCAAGTTAACATCAGCGCGAGCCGTGCGGGCATCGGCATAGGCAAAATTGTCGTTAGCGTGGCGCAGACCAAAGTCGACCAGGAGCCAGTTTAAGTTGACACCCTGCAAGTTATTGACTAAAGGTCGCATGCTCGATTTTTGCGAAACCGGACCCGAATCAATTGGCACAGTATCAAAGCCTGAGACATTGTTCATAACGGTGCTGGCCACACGGTTACCCGTAATAGCTGACTCTTGAATATCAATGTTTAAGTTGGGCAAGTACTGAGTTTTTGCAAGAGTGACATTGGCCATTGAGGCTTTGAGCTTAAAGCGCTTTGAGGCAATAGTTGGGTAATTGCGCAAGGCCACATCAACGGCCTCACGAATGCTGACAGCAGAAGTTGGTCTGATGGGCTGAAATTGAAAATCAATTACGGCAGTTTCACGACCAGTGGCGAGAGCTGGCGCAAATGAACTAGTGCAGAGAAAAAATATGCATGTGAATAGAGCGAAGAGACGACGCAGGCGAATATCAACCAATAAAAATGGAGCCAGCCACTCTGTTTTTTTGAAACCGCAGACAGCCATTGGCCACCACTTAAACATGTCAACAACTCGGCCGAGCACTTGGCAGGCAGATACCGCCAGCACTAAAGAATAGTCTTAGCCAAAGTGATTATATAATGCACTTTATGGGGCCTCATTCCTACAAGACGATTGTCTTATTATTCTTATCTGTGCTCACTTCTGACCTCAGTTGTGCGCCGCTCTTGGCCGCTGATCAAGAAGCCCTAGATCGCAAGTTTGGC
>CALRJJ020000568.1:0-4104 GCA_943367505.1 Flavobacterium psychrophilum
CGTCTATGTTAGGGCATAAACATTTTCTGGGCAAGCGTTTATGCCACCGAAACTGGTGCACTGGTGTGATGTTACCTGTGGTGGCAGGGTAGACAAAACAGCCCTTTTGTCTGCCACTTAACCCCGGTTATGTCGGTCAACAGTTGAACGGGCACAGCCAGATTTAATTCAGAACTCTATTCGTTTGATTGGAACAATGCGAGCGACCATCTCGGGAGACTCACCAATTTTAAATATTTTCTGATGCGCTAGCAATCTCGCAGTCTTTTCGGCCTCTAACGCCGACTGTGCATAAACTTTTCTTGTTGTAGAAACATCTTTATGGTTTAACGCATTTCCAATTACTGAAAGACTCACTCCAGACATTGCCATATAGCTCCCTAAGGTGCGACGCAAATCGTGAAGATGAAGGTCTTCGATGTCAGCTCTCTTCAGGATTCTAGACCAACCTTTTTTGGGATCTTTTAAGTGTTTATTCGGGTCAGGTCCAGGGAAAACCCATTCAAAGCTTTTGCGCGCAGAAAAGCGCTCGGAAAGAATTCTAAGTTCATCTTCAGTTAAAAGAATTGTTTGACTGGTACCGTTTTTGGTATCAGGTATCGTCCAGGTGCCTTCTTTAAAATCAACATCTTCCCACCTCATTGATAGAACATTATTCTTCCGCGCGCCCGTGGAAAGGCTTATCAGGACATAGTCTCTAACTTCCGAATTTTCTTCTTCATGTATGGACTTAAGAAGTCTTGGAAGCTCATTCTCTGTGGCAAAACGTTTTCTAGCTTTCAATCTAAATTTGGAGACTCCAGCCGCAGGGTTTTCTCCAGAGATAAGGTTCCACTTTCTTCCTTTGTTAATCACGGCGCGAAGAATTTCGAGCGCTCTGTTAGCAGTAGTATGCCCTCGCTCTCGTCCGATCTTGTTTATTAAAGACTGTACATCTGCTCTAGTGATCTCACTTACCCTTCGGTTTTTCAGCTCTCCAAGATAACGGTAAAAACACTCCTCAATCCACTTCCAGGTCTTCGTGTGATCGATAGCATAATTTTGGAGGTAAGCGATGAAAACGTCTTCCAAAGTATCTGCGGGCTTCTCTTGACGCTTAATTTTGCGAGGTCTTTGCCCTGACACCAACTGAGCATGAACGGCTTGAGCCAAGGCTCTGGCATGATCAATAGTTAGCTTTGGGTTATTGTCCAAGACCATCAGCGGATTCTGGTCAAACTCTCTTGGTTGGAGCGCCATTGCATCATAATGGCCTAACACAACGCGTTGAGAAGTACCGTTTATCCACTTCCGAAACGCAAATGATTTAGTGCCGGTCGGTGAAACGATAAGTTCGAGTCCGAGGACCTTCGTATCGTAATAGTAAACACGCCGGCCATCAGGCGATGGATACAGGGTCTCCAGTGATTGCTTAGTAAAATTGTGTTTTGAAATTGCCATGATTTCAGCACCCCATTTTGCTCAATTTAAACTATCGACAACTTATATAATGATAGCAATATTGGGCTTTTTGTTCCGAAAACGGTGACATGCCGGTGACATGTTTTTGGTAATTTTGGGGTAACTTTTGGATACCTAGAGAAAACTTGACGGTCGGTCTAAAATAAGTAATAATCAACCTCAAGAAACCGTTGGTTAACCAACGAAAACTTCAGAAAAGCGCCTCTGAACTTGGCTTCGAACCAAGAGGTCGCAGGTTCGAGTCCTACAGGGCGCGATAGTTTGCAAGTGTCCGGCCTGGACTCATAGGTAACAAATCGTTCCGAAGAGAATGGTTACACCTTTGGTCCAAACGGATTGTCTAATGGCTGCAATGTTTTTTCCTCTAGGTCCACGTAGCCTAGATCATACTGCATAAAACTCACGAGCCAAACGCCGTCGTCAACCTCTTTGACACCAACAGCTTGACCGGCCAAACTTCGAGTCAGATTGATCTTTTTGCGGAACAGGCACAGTCGTCCGCAGTTTGTGACGTTCACTACTTTGTCATGGAATGGATAATTCGGCTCAGGAAGACCTTCGTAAATGCGCGTGGAGGGCTTGTAGATTTCGGCGGGAAACTTCATCTCAATCGCTTCGTGAGGGCGTTCGTTGTTGAACTCATCGACGAACAAATCGAACTTTGCTTGCTGCTGAAATATGTTTGCTCCTGCGGGTCTTGTCGCCTCTTTCTTGAGAGTTAAATGCATTCGTTCATGACGGCCATTCTGTTGAGGACGCCCAGGCTTAATTCGCTCGATACTGATGCCTAGCCGTAACCACCAAACAGATAGTCTCGATAACTTGAATAGTCCGTTTGGCGACGCGAACGGAACACCATTGTCCGAGCGGATGGCCAGTGGCATACCGCGTTCTCTAAATAATCTCTCAAAGGCGGTGAGAGCATTTTCTTCCTTGTTCGATTCCATCGCCTCACACAATAGTAAATAGCGTGAGGCATGATCGGTCACAGTCAGCGGGTAACAGTATTGTTTGTTACCAAGCTGAAACTCACCTTTGTAGTCTGTGCACCAAAGATCATTGGGTTGAGCACCATCGGAGAGCAACGTACCCTGCGCGCGCGGCCGTCGCTTCTTGCTTTTCGCTACCAAATCATGCCTGTCAAGAACTGCATGAATAGTGCTGATTGCTGGAATCTTCACTTCATGCGGTAATGTGCGAACCAATCGCTCTCGAATTTTTCTTGCCCCCCAATTAGGCTTTTCCTTTTTCGTCGCGACTATCGCCGCTTCGAGTTGTGGCGGCAACGCATTTGCATATCGGATCGGCCTTCGACTTCGATCGCTTAAACCGTCGAAGCCGCATTCTTCGTATCGATCAATGATCTTGTATCCAGTCTTCCGTGAAATTCCAAATTCACGACAAAGTGAACTCATGTCTTCGCCATCCTTGTGGCGAATTACGAAACGTATTCTTTCGTCCAAAACAGATCTCTCCTTCCACGGCATTCACTTCGCCTCCGTTGAAAAAAAGGCAAAAGTGTAACCCATGTCTCCGGAACGATCTGTTACCTTTGTCTCGGGCCAGTCAAAACCAAATTGACAGCTACTCTTGAAGGACGGCTGTCATTTTGTTTTGCCCTTAAAATTCTTACCGCTACTTTGCCGCTACCTTTGGACGAAGTTGGAAAATCACTGATGATTCGAACCCTAAGCACCGTATACGGTGCTTACTTACAATAACTGTAATTATCCCAGAGTCACCGGGATGATTTCATCGAGCAAGTGGGCTAACCTCGACCATTGTCGGAACTATTTAATTCCTGGAGTACGATCGAACCAGTTTCATGTTCGATGAGTGTTATATTGTCTATTAGTGTGTCGCCGATTACAAGGTCCGTTCGACTAGTAATAAGGTCACCGAACCAGTTATTTTTTGCGATTATTAGTCGATATCGATCTTGACGGCGAGCGCTCGCAATTGTGCAGAGCACATTTTGTCCGACTGCTATTGAGGCTCGTTTCCATGGATCGATTTGTCCAGACATCAACCAAATCCTCAGCACTGCGGACATTATAGCAGGTGGATAAAAGGAAGCCAAAGCTTTCCAATGGAAACACCGAGACTAGCTAGCTTTTTGTGAACACGCTGTTTTACAGATCTTTCCGCTTCGAATCAGGCGAATAGAATTTTTCGTTTTCAGGTGACGTCAGCTGCGGGGAGACTCGAACTTTTGGCAATCTGGCTGAATAAGCATGAACAAACGGATAGGATGAAAGGTTTGGTAAACAATCAAGATCAGCTCGTTTGACTCGCATGTGACGCCAACTAAAGTCATAACACAGATCAAGCGAATTCCAATCGAACGCAGCGACCTGCTACGCATGAGTTTGCGCGGAATAAAGCTCCCGCAAACAAATAGGAACAGAATAAATTCTTTGCTCTCCGAGATCCACTGCCAAGGCAGCTCATAGATGTTCAGAATCAAACATTCGAAGATGTCCTGGCCTCCGAAGGTATGAAGTCCACTGTAAGTCTCGTTGTACTGTTTGAAGTTGTCTGTGAGCATTGCCTCGACATTTTGGATGACTGTGTCTTTTTTTTGCTCGGCAGACTGGATGACGTAGTTCTTCGGCAACTCTTGGCTCAACTTGGAACCAGGAT
>CALRJJ020000569.1:0-4094 GCA_943367505.1 Flavobacterium psychrophilum
TCAAAGATCTTACTGTTTGTCTTGCGGATCATAATTTGCATAGCGTTGCCTATGCTGCTCGGGCAAAGGCCTACACTAAACTTGGCAAACATGATTTGGCAGCTCAAGACTTGCGCGCTTCAGGCTCTGCCAGCAAAGCTGTGGAGGGCTATTTGTTCAAGCAATGAATAGATTTTCAATTATTGTTTTGCTTTTTTGTTGGCAAATAGTCAGCAGTTCTCAGTTGTGTTGTCTGGCTTTGAACGCTGAAGATAAGCGCGAGTATACTGAAGTGGCTGCTATACCTGATTTAAAAATCAGACTAAAGCGACTTGATAGTTATTTGCTTAGTCATCCAAAGTCTGCTCGATTGTATGGATATCGTGCTGAAGTACACAATGCCCTTGGTAATACAGATGCCACTATCGCTGATGCTAACAAATACTTTGATTTGAATAAAGAGCCAGTGGTGGCGCAGATTTGCAAAGTTAGAGCCAATGCTTATTTAAAAAATGGCGATAAAAAGAAGGCATTAGCAGATTTGACTTTGGCTAACAAACTCGCTCCTGGAGACGGAGAAGCGGCTCTAATGCTTGGTTTAGCTTTAGAGTTATTTGGACGCGACAAGGATGCTCTGGCTCAGTTTGTTCGTGCAATAGAATTGAAATTTTATAGAGCTTACTCTAACAAAGCTTTCTTAGAGTTTAAATTGGATTTGCCGAAAGAAGGCTTAGCCGATATTTTGACGTATATGCGGCTAACCAAAGACCTGACAGTGCAGGATACTATTCTTTCTGAATTGGCAAAGAGGAAGAAATATTCAGAGCAAGTTTTTCTTTGTGATGGCTTTATCAAAGCAGGCTTAGCCAAACCTGTTTGCTATTCAACCAAGGCTAATGCTCTCTTTGAGCTCAAGCGTTATGCGGAGGCTTTACAGGCTTGTGACCAATCGTTCAAAGGCTGTGGCGATAGTTTAGATCGGCTGCGCTACTCTATTTTGATGGCTGAAAAAGAAACCGATAAGGCGGCTGCTCAACTTCGAGCAATGATCAAAGACAAACCGCATGACTTGCAATTGTATTTATGGCGAGCCGATTGCTATATTCTAAATCGACATTATGATTTAGCTTTAGCTGACCTCATTCGCGCCAACGCCAGAGTGATAAAAGACAAAGATGCGCTGGCAAAGCGAGGCGAGTGTTATTTTCGCCTGGGAAAATATGCTGAGGCAGTGCGGGATTATGCTTTAGTCAATGACAGTGGTGCTAAGGCCGAAACTCTCTCAAATGAGGCCTTGTGCCGCAAGGGTCTTAAAGACTACGGCAAGGCAATTGAGTGTTTTTCGAGAGCCTTGAAGCTCAAGCCACTTTCGTCGACACTACTTAATTATCGCGCCGAGTGTTATTTCAGAATGCATGATTATAAAAAGGCAGAGGCCGATATGACTGATGCCATAGCCCTCTCGCCGAAGAAATACTCTTACTATTGTGTGAGAGGGGCTTTCCGTCAGGAGGCTGGTGCAACTGTGACAGCAATTGAAGATTACACTGCCGCCTTGGCAGATCCCCGTCTGCATAGTTTGGCTTATAGCTTGAGGGCTAAGGCCTATCGGCAATTAGGGAAGGTGACTTTAGCTGAAGAGGATGAACATGCTGCAGCATCTGCCAGCAAAGCTGTGGAGGGCGATTTGTTCAAGCAGTGATCGTTCTAAAAAATCCCGATTGTTGAGTACTCAACTATTTTCTTTAGAGTGAGAAAGCCATGTCTTTCTTTGTGCGCATCAAAGTAAATTCTAGAATTGAGCGATCAAGTTTTATGGTGCCTTTGCGTACTTGTTGTTGAAAAGCATAGCCGGTGTCGATGATGTCTTTATCGTCCGGTAAGACGCTTGAGAGCAGCCGGAGAAATCGATTTGAGTCTGTGACGGCAACTTTTAGTGTTTCTTTTAGGGAGGCCTGTGGGCTCTCTTGGAGATCGGCAATTATGGCTGGTTCTCTAGCGGCGCGAGTGACCACGTCAGAAAGTTTTTCCGGTGTGATATAGCCAGTTAAACGGAGATACTCATAG
Organism: Flavobacterium psychrophilum; assembly: GCA_943367505.1. Classification (GTDB taxonomy): domain Bacteria; phylum Cyanobacteriota; class Vampirovibrionia; order Obscuribacterales; family Obscuribacteraceae. The sequence continues at coordinate 2,047 of CALRJJ020000569.1, forward strand.
AGGCTAATGTTGCGTTCGAAGTTAGTTGGGCCAGTAAAATCAAAGGCTGATAGAGGAGCGAATGCTCCAGTTTCGGCCTGGCCCTTGAGAGTTGAGATGGCGTCATCAAGCGAAATTTCTTTCGAGCGGGCTCTTTTTTGCAAGCTCAATGCCTTGTCTAAAACTGTATCTGAAATCCAACCATGCTCTGTTAAAACCTCTCCCACCATTTTGCTGTTAGCGGCAGCTATATCGAGTGCCACAGCTACTTCAGAATCTTTCAAAATACCAGCGTGGGATAGCAATTCACCAAGCAATAAATTATCTGTGCGAGTCATTGGTTCACGTTTTACACTTTCGCGAATCAAGGCTAGGCCCGTATCTACTTCCAGGCCACCAACTCTAATATCGTGCTGCAATCTTAGAGTCGAACCTAAGGCATTTTCGCTAACGCGGTCGAGTAAGAGCAAAATGCGACCGAGGGGCAGTCCTGAGTAGTTGCTCACTTTGAGAAACTTAGTAATCTCGTCTTCGCTGAGCTGTCCAGAGCCAACCATGAGTTCGCCCAAGCGAGCGCCACGGGTAGCGTAAGCATCAATGCCCATAGTTACTAAAGCATCGTTGAAGGCCCAGTTTTTGCGACGCACGAGGTCTACGGCGTGCTGTGCCTGACCAATTGAGATCAAGCCGTCCTTGAGCATCCATTGGGCGTCTATCACTGCTTTTAAGGTGTTATCGGTGATTTGTTCAAACATGACTAGAACTTTGCCAACAGGAAGCCGTGTCTCATTAGCGACTTTGAGGGCGCGGTCGAATTCATGCTCTTGTAGTAAGCCGAAGTGGCTTAAAATGGTTCCCAGTCTTAAATCCACTGCATCTCCAGGGTTTCCATAGTTGTCCTGTGGAACAACTATAATTTTTCTCTACTTATGGCCATTATTCCCAATCTCGATGGGGCAATAGCAAGTATCTATAATTTTACGCTTTCGCACCAGTCTAGACAGGTAGCTGGCCCTAGTCGTTTTGAGTAGTAGTCGTTCAGTCCTATCCATTCGGCCGTTCGTCTTGCTCTGCCTGCCTTTCCCCTTAGTGGAAGAGTAAAGCAGTGTTTAATGAAATGCCCCCAAATTGATAAAAGAGCTATTGGACGCTGGCTTGGCGAACAATACTGCATGAAGAAAAGCAGGCGATTGCGGCTGTGATAATAAGAGCGCCAGAGGCTGAGACCCCCCTGGGTGGAGGCATTTCCTTCATGCTCGATGGTTGAGCCCGGTACCAGGAGACATTTGAAGCCTGCATCAGTAAGACGTTTACACAACTCTACATCTTCAAAGTAAAGATAGTAACGTTCGTCGAAGAGGCCAACTTTGCTAAGGGCGCTGCTGCGCAGGAGTAAGTTAGAACCGGACAGCCAGGAGCAGGAATAGCCCCCCTTTTCTTGTTGTGTGCTGGTTTGACTACTGCCTTTATCTTGGCCAGTTTTGCGCAGATAAGTTTTGGCTTTCTTGAAGTTAATCTCTCCCAGGCCCGCTTCTTCTGCTGTGCTGCTGTGACCTTCTAAGACAATGGCTCCGAGGGCGCCAGCTTCGGGATTAGCAATGGCTGCTTTGACCAGGTGCTCAATGCTTTCTGGTTTGGCTATCGCATCGTTATTAAGCAGCCATATAAAGTCAGCCTGGTCGGCCAGGGCTTTCTCCATACCGCGATTGCAGCCGCCAGCAAAACCGTAGTTCCGATCTAAGGTGAGCACCTCAACCTCAGGAAATTCTGTCGCTAATTGAGCGCTGTCACCATCAGGAGAGCCGTTTGCGACTAAGAGCACGTGACTGTTTTGATAGCTTGTTGCCCTCAGTGAAGTGAGGCAACGCCTAGTTTTTTCCATTCCGCGCCAGTGCAAAACCAGTACGGTAACGCTTGGCTCTGTCGAATTTGGTTTGTTTGCTGAATTGGTCACTTGTTATCTGTCTTAGTCTTTGCGCTGCGGGTTAAGAGTTGCGGGTTGAATGATAATATTAGTTAGTCAAATGTTTTACTTGCCGGTAAGGCAATGATTTAGTTTTTCTCTTCCC
>CALRJJ020000570.1:0-4093 GCA_943367505.1 Flavobacterium psychrophilum
AAAGCGCCAAGAATGATTATTGAAAAGACCATTGGTGAAGAAGCTATCAAGCGTGAAGCTTTAGAAAAGCTTGTTCCTGAGCTGATCAACGAGGCTCTTTTAAAAGAAAATCTCGACATCATCACTGCTCCTGAATATTCCAACTTCGATTTCAAGCTTGGTCAACCGCTGAAGTTCGAAGCTAAATTCGAGATTCGTCCTGAAGTAAAGCTTGGCAGCTACAAAGAAATCGAAGTCAATGTGCCTGAAGTAGCTCTTCCTGAAGATGCTCTTGAGCGCGCGCTCACAAACGTAGCCGAAACCAAAGCCTCCCTCGCACCTGTTGAAGGTAGAGCGGCTGAAATGGGCGACACTGCTGTAATTGATTTTGAGTGCTTTGTTGATGGTCAGCCTCTTGAGGGTGGTAAAGCCGATTCATTGATGCTTGATCTGGTTGAAGGCTCCTTCTTGCCTGGTTTCTGCGAGCAAGTCGTTGGCAAAAATGCCAAAGATAAGTTCAAAGCCAAAGCCACTTTCCCTGAAAACTACAAGCGCAAAGAAGTAGCTGGTAAAGAAGCTGAATTCGACGTTCATCTCAAAGAGATTCGCAAGAAGACTACTCCTGACGTTAATGACGAACTAGCTAAATCAGTTGGTCACGAAAATCTTGATGGTTTGAAAGAGTCAATCAAGGCTGAACTGCATGAAGTGGTCAAGCAGGAAAATGAATCACGTGCTCAGAGAATGGTAGTAGAGGCGGTGGCGTTGAGCGCTCAAGTAGACATACCAGAAACTATGGTTGAGCGTGAGCGCGATTTGTTGCTTGGTCAACTGCGTCGCTATGTTGAGCAAAACGGCCAGCCATGGGAAGAGTTTGAAGCAACCGACGAGTACACTCAGATGAAAACCACTAAGTTGGAGGAAGCACGCCAGCGTGTTCTTACTTCCTTAGTGCTTGGTGCCGTTGTGCGCGAAGAGAAGCTCACAGTCAACGATGAAGAAATGGCTCCCTACTATGCTGAGCTGGCCATGCGCTATCAGTTGCGCCCAGATCAGTTCGAAGAGTTTGCCAACAACGAAGACGTGCGCCGACAAGTGGCTGAAGAAGTCTTGACCGGTAAAGTTGTAGAACTTTTGGTCAGCAGTGCCAAAATTAACTTCGTGCCCGATGAATGTACAGAAGATCACGACCATGCAGCCCATGGCCACAGCGGAAAAGCTGTAGCTAAAGCTGACAAGGCTGAAAGTAAAACTGAAGCCAAGGTTGCTGCTGAGGGCAAAGAAAAGCCTAAAGCTGAGGCCGGTAAGAAAGCTAGCAAGAAAGCTGAATAGGCTTGCTCCGAGCGCTTAATCTAAATTGAGCGCTAGAGGCGAAACTAAGTGCAAAACTAAGTTCAGAACTAGATTCGGCAGCTACTTTGATACTTGAGAGGTGACAAGTACACTACAGGTGCTCTCCTGGGACTTTTTTAGGAAGTCTCTGATCAGAGGCCGTTTAATGTGTATTTGTCACTTTTCAGTAAGATAGAATGCCACATGAGCGATAAAATATCCTCTGAGCATTGCTCAAAGCTAAGAGACATCCTAGGAAACGGAAGACAAAATGACTACACAAAAATACGGTGACAACAACATCATTAAGTCGCCACCAAGCTCGAAGCAACTTTATGAGATCTGGAGTCAGACTCCTTATGTTAGCCCTGAAGCTATCTACGCACCGACAGTAATTGAAACTACTGCTCGCGGTGAAAGAGCTTTCGACATCTTCTCTAGATTGCTGCGCGAGAGAATTATTTTCCTGGGCACCGCAATTGATGACATGGTGGCAAACCTTATCGTCGCTCAGTTGCTATTGCTTGAAGGCGAAGATCCAGAAAAAGATATCCGTCTATATGTCAACTCACCTGGTGGTTCTGTAACCGCTGGTTTGGCTATCTATGACACCATGCAACACATCCGTTCAGATGTATCCACAATCTGTTTGGGTCAAGCTGCATCTATGGGTGCCTTCCTTCTTTCTGCTGGTAAGAAAGGCAAGCGTCTTTCGCTTCCTCACTCACGCATCTTGATTCACCAACCATTGGGTGGTGCTCAAGGTCAAGCTACCGACATTGAAATTCAAGCTCGCGAAATTCTTCGCATTAAACGCCAATTGAATGAGTTGATGGCTGAACATACTGGTCAATCGGTTAAAACAATCGAGAAAGACACAGATCGTGACAACATCATGACTGCAGAAGAAGCCAAGGAGTACGGCCTTGTAGATCAAGTTATTACCAAACTTGAGCAATCGCCCAACCTGTCAGCTGTCTAAACGTTCTTAGTTGATGCCCGGGCCTGAGCGCCCGGGCATTTAACTTTGTAGAATGCAAAGTGTGTGATTAAGTAGAACTATAGGTCCTAGATAGGGAAACTAAATGCCAAAACAATCGGACAATCGACTCAAGTGCTCGTTTTGCGGAAAGAGCCAAGATCAAGTCAAAAAATTGATCGCTGGCCCCGGAGTATATATCTGCGATGAGTGTGTTGATCTTTGTAATGAGATCCTTGATGAAGAACTGTTCGAAGGCGGTGCTGCTGCTCAGCCCGCTCCAGAAACATCAACTCCGCAAATGGTTGATATTCCTAAGCCTCAAGAAATTAAGGCCTTCCTCGATCAGCATATCATCGGTCAATCACGGGCCAAAAAGATTCTTTCAGTGGCTGTATACAACCACTACAAGAGAATTAGCCACAACGCCGAACTGGCTGATCAAGTAGAGATCTCCAAGTCTAATATTCTGCTGATTGGTCCTACCGGTTGCGGTAAGACACTGTTGGCACAAACATTGGCAAAACTGCTCGATGTTCCCTTCGCCGTTGCTGATGCCACTACCTTGACTGAGGCTGGTTATGTCGGTGAAGACGTTGAAAACATCTTGCTCAGGCTCTATCAATCAGCTGATTACGATGTGAAGAAGGCCGAACGCGGCATTATTTACATTGATGAAATCGATAAAATTTCACGCAAGTCTGAAAATACCAGCATCACCAGAGACGTCTCTGGCGAGGGTGTGCAACAAGCCTTGCTGAAGATGATTGAAGGAACCCTTGCTAACGTGCCGCCTCAAGGTGGACGTAAGCATCCTCACCAAGAATTCATTCAGATCAACACTGCCAACATCCTATTCATCTGCGGTGGAGCATTTGTTGGCTTAGACAAGATTGTTGAAGCCCGTGTCTCTTCCAACCGTAATATTGGCTTTGGTAGTGAGCGTCCTCTGACCGCTTGGGAAAGAGAACAGCGTTCATCTAAGATTCTGATGGACACTGCTCCAGATGACTTGCTCAAGTTTGGTCTGATTCCTGAATTCGTCGGTCGTATGCCGGTTACTGCAGTGCTTGAAGCCCTTGATGTAGAAGCTTTGGTTCGCATTATGGTTGAGCCTAAGAACGCCATCATCAAGCAATATCAACAGTTGTTGTCGCTTGATGGAGTTGAGCTTAAGTTCGATACCGAGTCAATTCGGGCTGTCGCAGAAGAAGCTCTAAAACGTAAGACTGGCGCCCGTGCGCTTCGTTCTATCGTTGAAGAAATCATGCTCGACATCATGTACGAAGTGCCATCGCGATCTGATATCAAGGTCTGCCATATCACTAAGGAACTTGTAGAAAAACGATCGACAGCGGAGCTACTTCAGCTTCCAAAGGCTAAACTGAAGGGGGAGATTGCCTAAAGCTTGCTAAGCTGGCGATTTATCCTTAAAAGCGTCAGTTTTTCTCGTTGAGGCCAATTAACGCCTTATGGTGGATTTGAGCACTGAAGTATTCCCCCTCATCCCTCTTAGGGATGTTGTGGTCTTCCCCCAAATGGTAACGCCTTTGTTTGTTTCGAGGCCGCGGTCAATCGCGGCCCTCGAACAGGCTTTGATGCGTGACGATCGACTGGTGGTACTGGTTGCCCAGAAAGAGCCAGAGACCGAAGACCCTAAAGTCGAAGACCTTTACCAGATCGGCACTTTAGCCGAAGTAATGCAAATGCTGAAGCTGCCCGATGGCACTGTCAAAGTGCTGGTGGAAGGCTCTATGCGAGTGATGCTTGATGTGATCGAGGATGCTCCCGATCATTTCACTG
>CALRJJ020000571.1:0-4093 GCA_943367505.1 Flavobacterium psychrophilum
TGGTACGAAGGTGGAGCGCACTCTTATTGGTACTTGGTTGTCCATAGCAAGTTCTACCGACCTAGCATTCATCACCTGTGCTCCCGTGGCAGCAAGTTCTAACATCTCTTCGTAGCTGACCGATGGCAGTTTCCTGGCATCCGAAATAATTCGCGGGTCAGCGGTATAAACCCCTCTTACATCAGTATAGATGTCGCAGCGATCGGCGCCCAAAGCAGCAGCAAGTGCTACAGCAGTGGTGTCGGAACCGCCCCGACCGAGGGTGGTCAACTCTTCGTTTTCAGTCACGCCCTGAAAACCTGCAACTACGGCTATTTCGCCACGAGCCAGGGACGACTCAAGGCGATCAGTGCGCATTTCTTGAATTTTAGCTACGCCATGGCGGCTCTCAGTAATAATGCCAGCCTGAGCACCAGTGAAAGACTTAGCTTCGTGGCCCATGGTTTGAATAGCCATGGTCATCAAGGCAATCGAGACTTGCTCGCCTGTGGCTAGAAGCATGTCCATTTCACGGGGATTGCGCTCACCCGATGTGGGAGTAATTTGCTCAGCTAGCGATATAAGATGATCAGTCGTGTGGCCCATGGCTGATACCACGGTAGTAACCTCATGGCCTTCGCTAGCAGCTTTCACCACTATCTCGGCGGCTTTGCGAATCTTATTTACGTCTGCGACTGAGGTGCCACCGAATTTTTGAACGATACGGGCCATGAATCTCGATTATCTGCCAAAGGAAAAACTGATAGAAGTACCACCTGACAATGATAGCGGATGCACCAAAGCAAAAGAGAAAGGCGTTACCAAAAAAATCTAATCAATTTTTCACTTTGGCGACAAAATCTCTTGTACTAGATCTCCTGCACTAAATTTCTTGCACTAAATTTCTTGCACTAAATTTCTTGCATAGGTATGCGGATATCTGTGCCAGCAGCAAAATCAAGAGCTTCATCATAGCCAGCATCGACGTGGCGAATAACGCCCATGCCCGGGTCAGTTGTAAGCACACGGGTCAAACGCTCGGCAGACTCAGGGGTGCCATCGGCAACGATGACCTGACCAGAGTGCAAGGAGTAACCCATGCCAACTCCACCACCATGGTGCAGCGAAACCCAGCTGGCGCCGCCAACGGCATTGATCATGGCATTCAAATAAACCCAGTCGGCCACAGCATCAGAGCCGTCTTTCATCGCTTCAGTTTCACGATTAGGTGAAGCCACCGAGCCAGAATCAAGGTGATCACGGCCAATCACAATTGGTGCTTTGACTCTTCCTTGAGCTACTAGATCATTCATGATCAAGCCCATCTTCAGGCGATCGCCATAGCCAAGCCAGCAGATGCGAGCAGGTAGACCTTGGAATTTAACGCGCTCGGCAGCCAGTTTGATCCAGCGACAAAGCTCGACATTATCTGAAAAGTTAGCGAGGATGGCCTGATCAATAACAGCAATATCTTGCGGGTCACCAGAGAGGGCCGCCCAGCGGAATGGCCCTTTGCCTTCGCAGAAGAGTGGGCGAATGAAGGCAGGAACAAAGCCAGGGAAATCAAAGGCATCTTTGACACCGTGATTGAAAGCTTCTTGGCGAATGTTGTTGCCATAGTCAAAAGTAATTGCGCCCCGCTTTTGAAATTCGAGCATCGCTTTAACATGGGTAACAATGGCGCTGTCAGCCAATTGTAGATATTCAGCCGAATCACTAGCACGCAAGCTAGTGGCAGCAGCAATCGACATGGGCTTGCCGTCTTTAGCCAGCGGAATATAACCATTGAGCGGGTCATGAGCCGAGGTCTGATCGGTAACAACATCAGGAAGGAAGCCAATTTCAAGCATACGAGGAAGAAGATCAGCGGCATTGCCACAAAGACCAATAGATACTGCCTCACCCTTTTCTTTAGCGGCCTTAGCCAAAGTGAGAGCATGCTCTAAGCTGTCAGCCTGCACATCGAGATAGGCTGTTTCCAACCGTCTTTCGATTCTGGTTTGGTCAGCCTCGATACAAAGTGCTACCCCTTCATTCATAGTGACAGCCAGTGGTTGAGCACCACCCATGCCGCCAAGACCAGAGGTGAGAACAATACGACCCTTGAGACTGCCGGCAAAATGTTTGCGAGCAAGCGACGCGAATGTTTCATAGGTACCTTGCAAAATGCCCTGGGTACCTATGTATATCCACGAGCCAGCAGTCATCTGGCCAAACATCATCAGACCTTTTTTATCGAGTTCGCGGAAATGCTCCCAGGTTGCCCAATGTCCAACCAGATTGGAGTTGGCGATTAGAACTCGGGGGGCATTGAGATGGCTTTTGAAAATGCCCACGGGCTTGCCTGATTGAATGAGCAAAGTTTCATCATTCTCAAGGCCAATCAAAGCTTTCACTATCGCTTTGAAACAAGGCCAGTTGCGGGCAGCTTTGCCTGAACCACCATATACAACTAAATCATTTGGACGTTCGGCCACATCAGGGTCAAGGTTGTTGAGCAGCATGCGCAGAGCGGCTTCTTGCACCCAGCCTTTGGTGTTGAGTTTGTCGCCATGGGGAGCACGCACAGTAATCGCTTGATTGGAAGCGAGGATTGCTTTGACTAAATCGGCGCCCGAAGAAATATCTTTAGAGGTGCCGGCAGAAGTGCCTGCTGTGGTGGTCATTTGAATTTTCCCCTTTGCTCAAGAATGAATTATGAGAGAATTTATGAAAGAATTACTGCATATGCGGCGTAAGAGCGGCTAAGCGGCAATAATAGCTTAATTGCTCGGCTTGGCCCTCAGTACTTAATAAAGATCCAATTCTAAGAGAAGACGAACAAAACTCTCAGTTCAAAAAATTCAGTTCAAATAGTCACAAACTAAAAGGGGTTACTCTTCATGGTCAAGGAATTAAGTAAGAAAGAGCCGAAAGTCGAAAAGACTTTTGAGACCCTCTCTGGCATTCCGCTTAAGGCTGTCTATGGGCCTGAAGATATCAAAGATTTTGACTATAAGGCAGCCCTGAACGACCCGGGTAAATTCCCTTACACCCGCGGTATCCACGACACCATGTATCGCGGCAAGATGTGGACCATGCGCCAATTTGCAGGATTTGGCGGACCAGAAGAAACCAATGCCCGCTTCAAGTATTTACTTGCTACCGGTCAGACCGGTCTATCTACGGCCTTCGATTTGCCCACACTGATGGGCCTTGACTCAGACAATCCAAAATCACACGGCGAAGTTGGTGTCTGCGGCGCGGCCATTGATTCACTAGAAGACATCGAGATTCTATATAGAGATATTCCTCTCGACAAAATTTCCACCTCAATGACCATTAACGGACCAGCAGTAATTATTTATTGCATGTTCCTGGCTAATGCTCGCAAACGCGGCTTTGACTGGAAGCTCTTGAACGGTACTCTGCAAAACGACATTTTCAAAGAGTACACAGCCCAAAAGACTTATTTGATTCCACCGCGTCCAGCTCTAAAACTGATTCAAGACATGATGGTTTTCTGCACAGAGAACGTACCGAGATGGAACACCATTTCAGTTTCGGGCTATCACATTCGCGAAGCTGGTGCTACTGCTGTTCAAGAACTAGCCTTCACTCTTGCTGACGGCTTTGCCTACGTTGATGCTGGCCTTGAAGCTGGTCTCAAGCTCGATGATTTCGTGCCACGTCTTTCATTCTTCTTCAACGCCCATATTGATTTCTTTGAAGAAATTGCCAAGTACCGTGCGGCTCGCAGAATTTGGGCTAAGCGCTTACGTGACCACTATGGCGCCACCGATGAGCGTTCACTCAAGCTGCGCTTCCACACCCAGACAGCAGGGTGCAGCCTGACAGCTCCTCAACCAGAGAACAATATTATTCGCACCACCATCGAAGCTCTAGCTGGCGTGCTTGGTGGCACACAGTCACTGCACACCAATTCAATGGATGAAGTGCTTGGTCTTCCCACCGAGAAAGCCGCTCACATCGCCCTTCGTACCCAGCAAATTATTGCTTACGAAACTGGGGTGGCAAACGTTTCCGATCCGCTAGCTGGCTCCTATTATGTAGAGTGGCTCACCGACGAGATGGAGCGCGGCGCCAACGAATACTTCAAACAAATCGAAGAGAT
>CALRJJ020000572.1:0-4089 GCA_943367505.1 Flavobacterium psychrophilum
GAGTGGCATTCGACAGCAATGCCTCTGACTCAGCAGCAAAGCCGATAATCACTTGATCTTTGCGTTTAACCCGACCAAGCAAATCGATAATGTCGGGGTTCTTCGTTAACTCCAAGACAAGATCTTCCGAATCAGTCTTCTTAATTTTGTGATTGGATGTGGTCAGTGGTCTAAAGTCAGCCACTGCAGCGGTCATTACCAGGGCATCGCAACCATCAAATTCTGACTCAACAGCATCTTGCATTTCTTGGGCTGTCTCTACCACGATCACGGGATAAGCCCGCTCCACATCAACGGTAGAAACCAAGGTGACGTCGGCGCCTCGACCGTGGGCGGCATCAGCCATAGCGATACCCATTTTGCCAGAGGAGCGGTTGCCAATGAAACGCACGGGGTCAATTGGTTCTCTTGTGCCCCCAGCAGTAACCAACAAACGTTTGGTAGAGAGAGTGAGGTGAGCCAGTAGCCGAGCGGCTACTGCAGCGATAATGGTGTCGACTGAAGCCATTTTGCCAGTGCCCCAATCACCGCAAGCTACTTCGCCGTATTCAGGAGGAATAACGTCGTAACGATAGCGATTCTCTAAGATTGAAAGATTGTGCTTGGTGGCGGGATGCTGCAGCATCACAGGGTTCATGGCCGGCGCAATCATGACCTTAGCAGGCGACGCTAAGACCATGGTCGTCAATAAGTCATCACAAATTCCCGCCGCTAACTTGGCAATCAAATCGGCTGTGGCTGGCGCAATCAAGATCAGATCGGCCTTCTTCGCCAAATCTATGTGCTCTGGGCGCCAATTAGCTTGCGGACCATATTGCTCACAATGGGCCTGGTTGCGGGTAATTGTCGTGAGCGAGAGCGGTGTAATAAATTCTTTGGCGTTTGGAGTTAAGACCGCATGGACATCAGCACCGGCATGGCGAAGCATTGAAGCAATGTCGCAGGCTTTGTAGGCAGCAATGCCACCACTAATGCCGAGGAGGACGGTTTTGTTCTCAAGAGGGTTGAAGGAATCAAAACCGAATTTAGAATCCCGCTTTTTAGAGGACTTCTTCATTGTCATAAGCCTTCAATGCCTCAAAACTAAAAAACCAAAAACCCAGTCTGTACTATTATGTACTGCTGATATTGTAAATGAAAGAATGGTCTAAATATGAATAAGTTCTACGTCACAACCGCCATCGATTACGTCAACGCCGCCCCCCACATCGGCCACGCTTACGAAAAAATAGCCGCAGACGTGATTGCTCGCTATTACAGAATGCGAGGCTACGATGTGCGCTTCCTCACCGGCGTCGACGAGCATGGCATCAAGATTCAGCGTTCCGCTGAGGCTGTAGGCAAAACCCCCCAGGCTTTTTGCGACGAAGTCTCAGAAATGTTCAAAGAATCCTGGGCCAATCTCAATCTCTCTTTTGACCGCTTCATTCGCACCACCGAACCGGCCCACGAAAAAGTTGTACAAAGCCTCTTTCGCCAACTACGTGATCAAGGCGACATCTACAAATCGACTTACTCTGCCCTCTACTGTGAAGGCTGTGAAGACTTTGTCAGAGAGCGTGATCTCGACGAAAATGGCAACTGCCATAATCACCTCAAGCCGCCCAAACAAGTTGCTGAAGAAAACTATTTCTTCAAACTAACTAAATACAAGCCACAAATTCAAGCCTGGCTAGAAGCCAATCCTACAGCGGTTCAACCCGACGGTCGGCGCAAAGAAGTGCTGAACCAATTGAACGATCCAGAATTGGGAGATTTCAGCGTATCGCGCTCAAAAAAATCACTAACTTGGGGTATCCCTGTACCCGACGACGATGATCAAGTTATTTATGTCTGGATGGACGCACTAAGCAACTACATCACCGGTTGTGGCTACCTTACAGACGAAGAGCAATTCAAGCAATATTGGCCCTGTGACCTGCATCTAATTGGCAAAGACATCACCAAGTTTCACAGCATCTACTGGATTGCCTTCTTATTGGCAGCCAACATTCCGCTGCCTAAACAAATTTTTGCTCATGGTTTTATCACCGTTGAAGGTCAAAAAATCAGTAAATCTCTGGGCAATGTTATTGATCCCAATAAATTAGTTGAGCAATACGGTGCTGATGCTGTGCGCTTCTACCTCTTTAGCCGCACGCCAATGGATCAAGACGGCGACTTCTCAAGGGCCGAATTCGTCAGCACATGCAACGCTGCGCTCGCCAACGGCATCGGCAACTTGCTCAGTCGCACACTGAAGCTAATTGAAACCAACTGTGATAGCAAATTGCCTGACGCCAAGCCAGAAAACCAGCTACGCGAAAACGCCAATGAACTCCATGTGGTTTATAACGCTCATATGGTCAAACTAGAATACGCCAAAGCAATCGATTCGATTCTAGCTCTAGTCGACTTGACCAATAAATATTTTGCTGACGAAAAGCCCTGGTCAATGTTCAAGGAAGGCAAAGTAAAAGAAGGCCAAGAAGTGCTCTACACCTCAGTTGAGATGTTGCGTCGCATGGCCTTCCAAATTTATCCTTTCGCACCAAAACTTGCCTCCGACCTTTGGTGGCAACTTGGTCACGAAGATGAACTAGAAATTTTTGGTGACAGTGATCGGCCTGATGGATTCTTTGACATGATTCCCGCAGGGCAACATGTGCGCAATGCCGGACCGATCTTCAAGCGTATTGAAGAACCTAAGAACGCCTAGTGACACACTAGCCATGGTGCCTATTTGTTATCTGGAGCTTAGGCAACAGGTACGGAAGGCACTTTGGCTGGTCGGCGCAGAATAGTGATGCGCTTAAATTCAGTGGAATTGAATTTATCAACTGACTGAATCGCCATGGTTCCTAGATCGCTGTCGTTGTTGAATATTTTGCCATTGCCCATATAAACCGCGGCATGCGAATAGTCGCCACCAGCTCTATAGCCCAATATCACGTCACCAGGCTTGAGGTCAGCTATAGCTACCTCGGTAAAACCGTTGTCTTCCCGTAGTTCTTTTTCAAACTGACGGGTATTGATCTCATTGGTGTTCAGTCCATAGCCTTGGTCAAGAAGCAAACTAGCAGCCTTTACACAACCTAGACGATCGGTGGGAAGACGGTTGTCGTAGGCGGTGGTATGTTTACCCACTAGGCTCTCAGCTGTTTGGCAGAGCTTTTGATAAACAGCCCAATCATATGCACTCATAGCGTTGGTCGGGAGGGTACGAGTAGGCTCTCTTTGTTCTACTTCTGGCCGCCGTTCAACCGTGTCACGTCTGTAGCGCGGCTCGACTTCGATCTCTACAGGCTGCCTACGTGGCTGCCTTTCAATATAATCGCGGTCGGGCGGGCAATCAGTGGCGCCAGTATCCCAGAATGCTTGGGCACGGCGCTGCTGCATGCGCCAGTCTTGCGGCTCAGGAAGATATTGCTGCCGCCTCTGGACAGGCAACCAACCCCTTTGCTGTATATAAGATGACTCACCAAAATCTTCATAGCCTCTGCGGTAGCTATAATCAGGGGTCAGATATGGACGGCTGACAAAAGCGCCTTCGAAGCGCTGGTTATTCTGCGGCCATCTGTCTTGCTGCCATCTGTCTTGCTGCCATCTGTCTTGCTGATAACGGCCCTGCTGCCAATTATCTTGCTGCCATCTGTCTTGTTGCCAGCGGTCTTGCTGATAGCGATGGTGATGATTACCACCATAATCGAAACGATTACCCCCCAAAAGCAGGTCAACCGGTCCGAGGGATACTGACATGGCTAAATTGTTGCGAGTATCGCCCCTATATTGAACGGGCAAGGCATAGTCTTGAAAGGCGCCATTCTGATAGGCCCCGTCCTGGACATAGCGGTCCTGGCTGAAGCGATCTTGGCCATAGGAGCGCCGATTTGAATTGTCTTCTAATGAATTCCAGTTCGACATAGACCCTTTCAAAAAACCTGTTTGCGTGAGGGAGCGTAATACTTGACCACACAACTACTATAGGTCAGACCCATTAAGGCTTACAATATGGCTCCCCCGGTTTCTCCCATAAAACGACTGGAGAATTTATCTTGGTAGCGTCAACAAAAGAACTAACTCTTGTTTTTCCCAGCAAAACCACCCTGG
>CALRJJ020000573.1:0-4085 GCA_943367505.1 Flavobacterium psychrophilum
CAGATTGCAAATGCAAACCGACACTGACGCAGCCACCATCGCTGCTAAATTTAATGGCATTTGAGATCAAATTAGTGAGAACCTGAATGATTCTATCGATATCAACTTCAACCGTGGCACTAAAGGCAATGTCTTGAATGAGTTGAATATTCTCGGACCGGGCTAGGCCATCCATACCGGCTACTGCTCTTGCTACAAGAGTAGTAGCATCAATTTTTTCAAGCTTCAATTCTAATTTGCCGGCCTCAATTTTCTTGATATCAAGGATGTCGTTAATCAAACGCACTAGTCTCTCTGAGCTGCTGCGCGCCACGCCGATCATCTCGTAGCACTCATCTGAACCCATATCGATTATCTTGTCGTCAATCAAGCTCAGAGCGCCACGAATAGAAGTAAGTGGACTGCGTAGTTCATGTGAAATAGTCGAGTAGAATTCGCTCAAGCGCTTCTCTACTTCTTTGCGCTGAGAAATATCGCGATAAATTACAGAGACACCAATGGCCTGCCCCTGTTCATCAAGCATGAGAGAACAAGTCAAGGCGACGTCAATGGTGCGACCATCTTTGCAAAGCCTTACAGTTTCAAACTCTCCAACTTTCTCTCCAGACAAAATACGACTAAGGATGGCACTATCTTCCTCCTTTTTGTCGAGTGGTAAAAGTTGGCCGATCTTAAGCCCAATCATCTCAGCACTAGTCCAGCCAAACAATCTCTCAGCAGCAGGATTCCACGAAGAAATTACACCCTGAATCGACTTACCAACAATAGCATCATTAGAAGACTCAACAATCGAAGCCAGCCGAGCCTGTACGAGGGCACGCTCACGGCGAGCTTGCTCTGCCATAAATTGCTCCGTAACATCTTCTACGGTGCCAACATAGGTCTCAACCCCGTCTTTAGCAGCCACCACCCGCGAGGCCTTACTATGTACCCAACAAGGTTTCTCGCTATTAATTCTAAACTGCAAATCAAAATTACCATCGCCACTAACAGCATCTAGCCAGGCTGTCGCTACATAGTCTAGCTGATCAGCAGGAACAGTATGACTCCAACCATCTCTTAGCGCCTCTTCATAAGTCAAACCAAAAATCTCGGCAAAACGCATATTGATATAAATGCACTTTCCGTCTGGGGTAGTTTGAAAAATACCAAGGGGAGCAGTTTCGCAGAGCACACGATAACGGTTTTCACTAGCATCGAGCTGCCCAGTTCGCTCCGTAACCAGCTCTTCAACTCGCAAGCGAGTTACTTCTAACTCAGCCTGCTTGTTGGCATTGTTCATCATTGCACTGAGACTCTGGTAGCCAGCGCTAATCAAAAATACATCTTCAAAAAGCACCCACCAGATATGTTCAACCGAGCGCCAGGGGCTGGCTAACGCTACCCCATAGATAGACTCGGGAATATATATTCCTCTAAGGGCATGGTCGAATAGTGTCACCAATGACGCCACCGCCAGCACGCGCCAATCGCGGTAGAAAGAAAGAAACGCCAGGGAGCCAAAAATATGGAAGTGGGTCTCTATACGACCACCGGTGAGGTGAATGAGCATGCCCGAATAGAGCATTTGACAGAGCGCCATAACAAAACGCGTGACCGGTTCACCGGCATGCCGGAAAGCCAAATACACAGGGAAAGCTGTGATAACTGAACCAAAAACAGTAACAAAAAAAATGTGCGGATGGATAAAAGCATCGCGACCAGCCCAGGTATACGGCGAGACAACAACAGCAACCAAGATGCTGGCCATCCATTGCATGATCATCAGCCAGCCAAACATCCTGTCTGTCTGCTGACAAACAGATAAGCGCTCTTGCTTATAAATTTTCTCTGCTAAGGGCGAATTGGCAAGCAAAGACTTTCTATCAGTCCAGTCAAAAAGCTTCACGCCATTAATTTTGGTTGTATTCACGGACTAGACTCCAGAGAACAACCGAACACGGGAGTCTTGTTGGGCGAGGCCTGGCCGCTGGCTATAAATTGACGCAAGGCGTCAACTCCAGCATTAGCACCAACTTCGCCGCGGGCCGCTGTAATTCCTCCGCTAAACAGGCATTTTCCCTGGCTATCAAAAAGCAGTGTTTGCCCAGAAGTCCGTGCGCCAAAGCGTTGCGACTCCAGATCATCTTTATCGATAAACAATTGAACATTCTTCATACTAGACAAAGAGTCAAGGATGGCACCCTGGGTAAAGTCAGCAGAACAACCATGTGGCTGTGAGACCACAGCATAAACTGTCAGGTTAGATGGAAATTTACTTTGAGCAAGGAGTTCTTGTAGCTCACTTACACTTGCTTTAGAACATGGACAGCGGGGATGAAAGAAGGTAACTAGAGTCAAGTCGCTGCCTTTGGCAAGCGTACTTTGCGTAGGGAAAGGTCCAACCGATATGGCACTTTTGGCCGCTGCCGTCGAGTAAAAAACCATACAGCCATATCCAATCAAAACCAAGACACCCCAAGCAATAGCAACACTCCTGAGCCCATGGCCCGAGTTGGTAGATTGCTTAGTCAAGCTATGATTGGACATTGGCTTGATTCTCCAGAAGGCCGGCTAATTTACTAGGTTACTGGTCTCCCGAACTCACCAACAAGTCGCTGCTCAGCTCGGTAGGCGAATCTGAAATAGCATTGCTTGCTTCCCAGCGATCACAAATACTGCGGACTTCATCAGCCAAATCTTTAGGATTGAAAGGCTTGCAAATTACTCCAGCGGCACCCAAGTTTAAATATTCATCAACCTCATGAGACATTACCTTGGCGGTCATAAAAATTACCGGTAGTTTCAAGTTTGGAAATTGCTCTCTAACCATCTGAAAAGTAGTTGGACCGTCCATCTCGGGCATCATTACATCAAGAATTAGCAGATCTGGTTTACCCTGCTTGAGCAGGGCTAAAAGTTCACGACCAGAAGCAGCCAGTTCTACTTGCCATGGACCTAGCTTCTTTAGGCTTATTTCAGCAATGCGTCTGATATTTGGGTCATCATCGACCAAAAATATTTTCTCAATCTTCAAACAATCATCCTCAGGCCATACAGCTTTATGCCACGTTGCACAGCATACAAGCGCTAAAGTTAGCCCATTGCCAACCTCAAATCAATTAGTGGCATCGGCCAGCGCTCGAGGTAAACCTTCATGCTCAACAACAGCGAATGGTTCCACCCTAACGATATCAAATTTGGCCCCCTCGCTCGCCATATTACTGTCAAGCTTTGCCAATGTGCGCGCACCTGCTTCTTCATGGCCAATTTGGAGGAAATTGACGGTGATTTCGCCAGGCGAGTTAATCATCTGAGAGGCACGCGAAATGGCTGCAATCAATGCCCCTTTATCACTAGGGTCGCCATCGGTGACCACCTGAACTAGCAATTTGCGGGTATTAGCATTACTCGCCCGGCGGGCAAAGTAATCATCGAAAACAGCCTCCATTACTTTGCCAGTATAGGTTCCACCCGATGGACCATTTTCACCGAAAATGCGAGTGACATAACCTAGATCGACATTTCTGAAAATATCATAGTCAGAAGAATAGAGAGCAACAGTTATGCCGCTTTTGAACACAGAGCTGATTTGAGCTGTGAGTGACATCATTTGATCCCGGCACCAATCCCAACGGCTCATACCACCAGGGCAGTCACGCTCATCCATCGAGCCCGATTTATCAAGAACAATAACCACATCATATTTAGAGAGTACGGCTAGTTCGCTGCTCGTGAGCGGCCGAGCAAACTTGCTGACAAAAGCCGGTTTACCTAATGAATTCTTCAATAACGCACTAGAGGAAGCCGCGGCCGATGCGCTGAACTGGCCAGAACTAGGGCTATAGTTATTTCTATTATTAGAACCAGCATTGATCGCATTAACGACTTGAGCGCCCAAGCGCAGGGCCTGGCCAATATCAATCTTACTGAGTACGCCTGAAGATGCCTGACCAGAACTCTGACTAGATACTTGATTGGAACTCCCAGCACCAGGGGAGCTTGGAGCAGAGATAGCGGGAACAGTTTGCTGCGGCTGGCGAACTTGCGAAAATGCAGCCTGCTCATCGGCAGAGAACAAAGATCCAGAACTACTAGGGCTCGGG
>CALRJJ020000574.1:0-4072 GCA_943367505.1 Flavobacterium psychrophilum
ATATCGGTAAAAAAATCCATCGACCAATACAAAAACTCAAAAAAAATTTCCAGCAAAATTTGAACTTTTCCATACTTCTGCACGTTATTAGAGGAAGAAGAAGGAGAAGCAGACACCATGGAAACAACCACTAAGACCATCTACGATGCCAATCAAGACGCTATCGCTGAGCTATGGCCAGAATTCGAGTCGTTGATACCCGACAACGAATCCGCTGTAGAGCATGTACTTCAAAAGCTCTTCGAATACGAAATGATCCGCTGCCACTGTGGTAATCAGGAACCAGAAAATTTCGCAAGAATTAGTCTTCGCATCCTGGCCTGTAGGCAATGTTCTCGTGAAATACGATTCCTTGCACGAACCTGCTTTCGCTATGTAAAACAACTAAAAGCCTGGCTGGGAGCAATCTACTTAAAGGAAAGACGAGTGCTAATTACCAGCTACCGACTAACTAGGCTCTGCAACATCGCCTTCGCTACGGCTCACAACATCGTCACCACCTTGGCCTACCACCTGCAAAAAGAACTTGAGCTAAAACCAAGCACTGATGTATATTCCGCACCCCTAAACTCGTTCATAAAAATACTATTCAGGCGCAGTCTAATTTCGGCTTCCTACAAACATCCATCTGAACCGCCAGACGAAAGCAACAGAAATAATTCTCAAACGCAGAAGGAGTATGAGTCACAACCTTTCTCCAGTGCTTCTGAATCAACTAGAGATTGCGCAGCCGACAACATTGACATTGATTTGACAGAGACCGACATGGTTGTCTTTGATGCGATTCAACAGATGCCAATTTCCCAGGACTCCCTTTGTATTGCCACAGAAATGAATGCAGCGCAAGTATCCGCAGCTCTAGGAATGCTAGAAGTATCAGGTCTAATAGAAGCACTACCAGGAAACTTGTTTATACGTTGCAAGCAGCGCGAGACCCCTAGCTCATCGGGCGCTCAAAGAGATTCACTAACAGCAATTGGCTTTAGAGCGTTCCTCACCATCCGCGAAATATACGGCGGGGTAAGTCGAAAATATCTACAGCTCTATCTAGCAGCATTCTGGTGCCATTTCGACAGTGTTAGATGGCAGCAAGATTCGCTACTGAAAATACTCTTGAGAGGAAAATCAATTCAGTTTCAAGAGGTACTCAGCTATGTGTCACCACTAACAGTATCAATCATGCCATTGGGACAACCAAAGCTAACCAGAAGCCAGAATTGAGAACACTAATCCCAATACTACGAATCTCAATACTATTAATCTAAATACTATTCGTCTAATTACTTACAATCCGGAAATTGCAGCCGACAAAATTCAGGCTGCTAAACAGAAACAACCCTGTCGCCACCGCGCAGGAGAGCGGTTTCCAATGCTTCTATGGCGCAAGCTATCAAAACATCATACTCATTAGCGTGATCTGGGAAAGTGGCCACACCGATACTAGCTGTGACAGAGAAATTTTGGCCATTGTGGTTAATCGCCTGACTATTAACTCGCAGTCGGATGCGCTCACCAACCAATGATGCACCAGCGGCATTGGTCTGCGGAAGAATCACGGCATACTGCCACTGATTGTATTTGGCAGCGACGTCAACTTCTCGTAAAGCACTTCGCACAGCATGCGAAACTATTTTCTGAATTGCTTCAGCAGTTAACGGACCATACTGCCCAGCCAATTCATCATAGCCATCAACGCTAAGCAGAACCAAGGATGCTGGGTGCTTGTATCGCTTAGCTCGAGCCAGCTCGGCCTTCAGTTCTTTTACAAAAGCACGATGATTGTACAGTTCAGTAATAGGATCGAGCAAAGCAAGACGTTCAATGTCCTCACCTTTGGCAGCCGACAGAGTAACTTGCTTAGTCACCAAAGCGGTTTGCTTCTCATAATCCCGGACACGCTCCAAAACCGAAGAATTTGCAGCGATCCTTTCAGCAAGCTGGGGTCGGTGCTGCCTCAAGTCATTTAAGACTCGTGTAAAAAGAGGCTCTCCGCCACTTTTACTAGCTGAATTGATGGGCTGATTGGACATGGCAAACCTTAACTATGTTCAGGAGGTCAATTTCTACTGCTAATTTACAGTAGAAAGGCTATTTATGTTTGCCACGCTTAATCAATAATCTCTTAATTGGTTTCTTCTTAGCGACGTGTCTCTCAAGAATATCGATGCAGTCGACATTAGTAACTCCGCCATAAGTCAAGCCTAAGGGGTCGACCATAACCACCGGACCATGCTTACAAAGACCCAAACAGTCAGACTTCTTCACCTTGAAGACATAGTCTAACTGAGCCTTCTCAACAGTTTTGCGCAAGAAGGTCAAGACATCTTGAGAATCTCGTGCGGCACAATGCTTTCCCTTTGTGCAAACGAGCAGCTTGGTACACGTGCTTGCCATAAAATGTCCCCAGCGCTCGAAGTGGATACCTGAGGCGTATTTTAGTGCCAATAATTCGTGAACAGACTAAGTTCTAAAGCTGTTGACAATTAAATTCTCTGTAAGCCTTCTCGAGAATCCTTCATCCTCACCTATGACAGCGGCAAATTCTCAATCTCAACAGTCACGGGACAAGCCTCAAGACTTATCCCAAATATACGAGTGAAGAAATATTGCTCCGACTGTAGGGTCCTTATGATATTTTCTGCTTTACGAAAGCCATGAGATTCTCCTTCGTAAGGGATATAGGCCACCGGAATACCTTTCTTTCTCAGAGCACCAACCATAGCCTCCGCTTGATTGGGAGGTACCACCTTATCGTCAAGTCCCTGGAAGAAAATCACAGGACAATTTAGCTTCTCAACGTGGTTGATTGGAGAGCGCGACAGATAGAGCTCACGGCCCGAGGGATATGGCGCCACCAAATTATCGGTGTAGCGCGACTCAAACTTATGGGTATCACGCGCCAGAGCTTCTAAATCGCCAATGCCATAGTGACTAGCGCCGGCGGTGAAGACATCTGTAAAAGTGAGGGCACAAAGAACTGTGTAACCGCCAGCACTGCCTCCCGAAATCGCAACTCGGCGAGGATCAGCCAACTTCTTGCCGACAAGATACTGGACGCAACTGCGACAATCGGCAACATCTACAAGCCCCCAATTCTGATTCAGTCGCCGGCGATATTCACGGCCATATCCAGTACTTCCACCGTAATTAACGTCAACTACAGCAAAACCACGTGACGTCCAATATTGAATTCCAAGCGACAAAGAGCTTGATGCAGCCCCTGTCGGCCCACCATGACACTTAACAATCAGCGGTGGGGCCTCCGCTGGCAAAGGAACAAAGTCGGGATTGGTTGGCGGGTAGTAAAACGCAAATGCTGTTAAACCGCCATCCGTGGGGAACTCGATCACCTCCGGTTTGGAGAAAAATGCCGACGGAGGAAGAGTCGAAGCCGATGCTTTTAAACTCTTGAATTGACAGGTATCAAGCTCAAGCTCGACAACCGATTGAGGTGTATCAGCGGAAGCCGCCAACATAGCGACCCTGTTATCTCCGGCAGTCAGGTAAGAAAATTCAGTAAAAGGGGTTTCGATTTCAACAAATTTATGACCAGTGGAACTGGCGAAATCGAGTTCCAGCTTGCCTAAACCCCAGATACCCCGGCGGTTAAAAGCAAAGACCACAAGGTTTTCTGACACAACCGCATACGTTGACTGCCCGAACACCCACATAGGTAATCCAAATTCACACTGAGCATAGGCTGCTTCTGACAGCAACGGCCGAGAATCAAGACTAAATAAGTCAACGACCACTTGGGGTTGCCAGAATCCGGAATGGTCTGAAATGTAGAAGAGCTTACCATCGGGAGACCATTGCGGCTGAAACACCGAACAGTCAGGGCCGCCGGCCACTAATCGACAATTTTGCTGCAAGTCAGAAGGCTCAACAGTATCAGCGCCCAGAACATACAATTCACAACCATCCCAAGGCATATTGGGGTGCCGCCAACAGAGGTAGGCCAAAGTCTCACCGTCTGGACTGAGACGAGGAGATGAGTAGAAATCAAAGCCAGAGGCTACTACCAGCGGCTCAGCAATACGACCATCTTCGTTAGCAGATCGTAGTGGAATCG
>CALRJJ020000575.1:0-4068 GCA_943367505.1 Flavobacterium psychrophilum
GCAGCAATTATTTCCCCGTTCTCAGCTTTCAGGTGGAAATAAAACTTGCTATCACTACCAATAAAAATCTCAAACTTATTCATAATTCTCACTATCATTGATTCTTTGCTCAGACGGAACACCGCTCGATTGGTTCCGTTCCATTTGCCACGAGTAAACTCACAGGCAGCCGACACTACTGTCTTTCATTGCTGCAAAGGGAGCTGCAAAGTAAAGTGCAAAAAATGACCGGCAAAGAAAAGTTGTCTTCAACTATGATTAACTCCTTGGTGTACCCAAAGGCTTAAATTGCACAATGAGCGAAAAGAGGAATATTGCAGAAACCCTTCCTAAAACACGTCGATGAAACCACACTCAGAGATCTACAAGACAGACTAGAAGAAAATGGCAAGCTTTCTAGCAATTTTCTCTTCTTATTAGCTGGCTCGACAATGATTGCCACCTTCGGGCTTTTTCAAAACAGTCCAGCGGTAATTATCGGAGCGATGATTATCGCCCCTCTCATGCGCCCACTTGTTTGCATGTCGCTGGCGACCATCACAGCTGACACCAGGCAGATATTCAAAGCTTTGTTAACTCTAATGGTTGGAACCCTCGTTGGAATGGCAATCTCTACCTGCATGGCACTTTTTCTAAGAGCACTGGAACTAACGCCGGAAATCATAGGGAGAACTCATCCCACCCTACTAGACCTGGGGGTGGCGCTAGCGGCTGGAGCGGTAGGAGCATATTGCCAAACCAATGCAAAGCTTTCCGACACCCTTGCAGGGGTGGCAATTGCAGTAGCCCTGGTGCCACCGTTGAGCGTTGTAGGTATTGGGCTAGCGTTTGGTAGCCCGGAAGTCTCCTCAGGTGCAGCACTCTTATACGCTACCAATCTGGTTGGTATAACAATTGCAGGTGCGCTAGTTTTTCTAGTTAAGGGCTTCAGCCCCTTACAGCTCGCCAGGCGAGGACTGTCAATATCAGCGGGCTGTATTGCACTGCTGGTAGTCCCGCTAGCTTTTAGCATGAGAGAGCTTATTCTGGAAAATCAAATAAGTTCAAAAATTAGAACAGTACTGAAAGAGAAAACGGTGACGTTTCGCGAAGCTCAACTGCGCGAGGTAAAAGTCCTTCGTTTCAAGGCACCCATGAGCGTTCAGGCTACGATTATAGGCTCAGGAGAAACAATTACCTCGAATCAAGTAAAACTCGTTCAAGACCTTCTAACCAAAGAAATCGGTAGTGCACTGCAATTCAAGTTGAGAATTATCCCAGCAACAGAAGTGACAGCCTTAGAGGTGTCGCCGACAGGCGAACAAAAGGTAATCACGCCACTAGCCGGAGAAGAGAGCAAGGACACTCTGAAAAACAACTTGCCGTCTGAGCCTATAAACACGCAATCGTCAAGTACAAGCGAAAAAGTGGCCCCGATGCAATAGTTCATACACAAATAGCAGTGCTCTAAACGATGCCGAAAATAAAACAGAGGTAAACAAAGACAAGGGCTGATACAACCCGACTAGCCATGACAGCGCAGATTTGCTATCCTCTGCTGTCATGTATACATTAGGACACGCCGCATTACTAATAGTTGTTTTTGTTTCATTGGCTCTGGCCGGTCAATGGCTGGTCAATCGCTCGATTAAACAAGAGATTTTAGAGAGACATCACAGCGCTGGCGAAGCGATGATGGGAGTAGTGGGCACACTCTTTGCGGTCTTACTGGGCTTCATGGTGGCTTCAGCCATGGATAAATATAACGATGCTCGCATGCACGACGAACAAGAAGCGAGTAACGTTGCCAGCGTCTTTCGCGTCGCTCGCGGTCTTTCAGATATAGACAGGCCAAGAATTAGGCAATTGTGTCGCGAGTATGTTGACGACGTCATTAATAGCGAATGGCCCAAAATGGAACGCCGAGAAAAAATCAATCACGGCTGGGAAACTTATCAAAAGCTTTGGGAATCAGTAGTAGCGACAGTTCCGGAGAATGATAGACAGAGCAACTTGCAACAAGGCCTGATTGCATCTATGCAGTCGCTAGGAGAACATCGGCGGGCTCGAATACTACTAGCGCAAACTTCAACTCCACCGGCCCTTTGGGTCATAGTCGGCCTCGGTGCCGGTATTACAATATTCTTGAGCTATATTTTCGCCTCCGAATTTCCCAAGATTCAAGGCATGATGACTACCCTCGTGGCCACTGCCATGGCTCTCAACATCTGGATGTTGTCAGCCTATAGCCACCCTTACAGCGGTGAACTAAAAATTCAACCAACCATGTTCTTACTCCTGAAAGATTCGATTCTTACAGTACCTGATACTCCATCACGCTACTTGCATGATTCAGTCGAGACAAGCAAGTAATCTACTTCGCTTCAACAGCAAAAGTATCAAAAGTTCGCTTAAACTCTTCAATACTGACTTCAGAAGTGCCGTCTTTACCTTCCCCGCCCCAAGGATTTCGCACCGTTACAAAGCGATGGCCTTGGGCGTCTTCGCGATAACCAACAACAGAGTAGACATGATCGGCAGGATAGCCGTTGGCAAGGCGTTCCTGATCTGATACCCCCGGTGTTCCGCAGGTTACCATGCGTGAATCGCGCAGAGCCTCCTTTATTTCTGTAGCAATCTCATCCTCTGAATTCCAAAAACAGAAAGACAGATCACTTCCCTTTGGGCTGAGAAGATTCATAGCTTCAATGGCCATTCCGCCACCCCCTGCAGCATCGGTAGGGGTATGCTCTTGTTTGCCCGGTATCCAATCAAGCAAGCCAATCAAACCATGGTTTTGGCGGTATTGGCCAAAGGCTTTCTCAATCACGTTGGCCCAAATACCATATTCGCTGGCGGCGTTGTACAAACCGAGCTCAGCTTCGGTAGGAGCCTTCACAACAATAGGCTCATCAGGCGCACCGGGGAAAGTCACAGTATAAGTGCCATCGTTATTGTCTTTGATCATTTTCTCGATATCTTGTGGCCGCTCCTTTGCCAGCGATGCTAGCGAAGCCTCGAAATAGCAATCGCCAATGGATTTCTGCTGGATAGCTTCAGGGCTTATACTCTTCATGGCGTCGCCATCAGCGAATAAGGCGTAGTTAACACCAGGTTTTTGACTCTGAGCAGTGAAACTTATTCCGCTGGACACTTCAATAACAGCCCGTGATTGCATTGTCGCCTCAAACTGCTTCGAATGAGCCTTGAAATCGGCCATTGATATGGTATTAGAGCCTAAATAGGTATCAGCACCGCGAATAGTATCGAAATTGTCGACAAGATAACGAAGGGCTTTCTTCTCTTGCTCGTCTTGAACATCAAGAGACTGTTTCGACAATTCCTCGCGACTAACTTGTCCGTCGCCATTGGCATCGACTTTCTTAAGGCTATCGCCACTTAAATAGTTCTTTGCGGCATTCAAGCCATCCAAACGACTGCGCTGAGACTCTTGCATAGCGCCATAAGCTTCAAGGTCTTCTCTGGATATCGAATGCTCACGGGGATCTCCTGCTGAGACTGAAGTCGAGACCAAATTTCCTGAGGGAACATCATCATGTAGACGACTGAGAGACTGACGTGCCTTGAAAAGTGCAGCCACAGTCTGCGCCTCTTCATTGACATAACGGTCATCCTGCATGGCCGCAACAGTCTCTTTATCACTAATAAAACCATCCTTATCGCTATCAAGACGATCGAACATTGCAAGACTCTTTTTGGCGAATGCGCCATCCTCCAAATTTGCAGTTTGATTAGAGCGAACAAAACTACCAGAGAGGCTGGCCTCAACAGCACCGGCAGCCACGGAGCCTGTAGTAGGTTTGCCAGCATCAGCGGTAGCAGAGTCTTTAGGTGGTCTCGCTGGCCCTTCATCTACCAACTTGAGCACCGGTAAGCGACCACTCCGTTCCATTTTTGCTGTAGCTTTTTCGTCAGAACTCTTAGAAGAATCAGCCGGAGCCGCTTTACGAGACTCATCCTTAGAGTCGCCCTGCTTCTTGCCATGCTTGTCAGAGTCATGCCAATCTTTGAGCAAGCGATCATGAACGGCAATGGAAGAATCTCTAGCACTACTATCATGTGAATGAC
>CALRJJ020000576.1:0-4048 GCA_943367505.1 Flavobacterium psychrophilum
GCGGCCTGTGCCGCGCACCGCTACATAGTATGTGGCCATGCGTTTGTAGTCTTGGATGACATTCTGATTGGCTAGCCAGTTATCTCCGAGGTTGAGAGCAAGATGTCCAACTGAGAAGAACGACCCCCCGAGTGAGATATCGGGCCAAAATTCTTTTACTTGTAGTAGTGGCATGACGCTGTGCTGGGCGTTTATTTCTTCGTCGAAAAGCGCTGAAACTTTAAGCATTGGGTGGATTTGGAAGGTATCACCTATGTGCTCCTTGATGCCGCTTTTTCGCAACAGGCCAGGTGTTTGAGTGGGGCCAGCGCAGACGAAAATGTGATCGGCATCGATGCGCACAAGATCACTGGTGCTATCTGGCTTGTGAATTTCGGCCAATACACCTGTAATTTTTCCCCGAGATTTTAGTAATAGCTTGGCCTTGCAGCCGGTTATGAACCTTGCTCCTTTGGCTTGAGCATCAGGGATGAGATTAAGGCTAACTCCCTGTCTTGCCCCCTTTGGGCATCCGGCTGAGCAAGTGTTATTGTTTTCGCAGCCGCTTGCCGCTCGTTTCACTTCTTGCCCTGACCACTGCATTGCTTCTACGCCACGGTTGAAAACTTCTGTCGATTTTGGCCAAGGGCCAGGGTGCAGGCCTACTGATAAGATTTTTTCTGCCCATTCAAAGTGCTCAGCAAGAGTATCTTGGGTGAAATCAGAGAGGTTGAAGCTGGCTTGCCAGCGCATCAGAAACTCGGGAGGCAAACGATGCCAGAAGCCGCTATTGATCTCAGTACTGCCGCCCAAAGTACGACCCTCCACGTAGCCGATGGGCACGCTACCCATGATCGGCATGATGCCGCGATTGCGATAGAGCAGGTTCATAGCCTTGGTTGGTGATTGGCCATAGTCGGCTACGGTGTGGCGTTCTCCTTCTTCAAGAACGACAACTTCAAAGCCTTGCTCAGCTAGAACGTTTGCTGTGGTGGAACCGCCGGCGCCACTACCAATAATAAGTACTTGCACCCGCAATGGCTTATTGCTTTTTAGTGTTTCTCTGCTGGTGTCTAGCTTTTGAGCGGTCATTTCTTTGGAACCTGATTAGTGGCAAGTTTAGTTTAGGCGTTTGTACTTGATTTAAATTTTTCAGATGAGTCATTCGATTTGTTCAGAGCGGCTAGTATAGCGGGATGTTCAAAGAAGGCCAGCAGAGCCAGACTTCTCAATGGCTTAAAGAGTTTGCGCGTTGTCCCTATTGGTCCGTATGACCAAGCGTTGATTATTTTCGCCTGTCTCTCGCTAGACAAATTTTCGAAAGGGCAAAGATTCGAGGCAATAGTAATAGAGCGGAAGCCGAGGATGCCTATCTTAAAGAGAAAGCGCAAGAATGATGGTAAGGCGCTTAGTTCAGAGCAGACAAATTGTGTAGCATAGGCGACCGCTTCGCTGCGTTCAGTTGCATTGAGCACAAGAGAGCCAGTAGGCACTGATGAGCCAACTATTGCTAGCCAAAATGGTGTAATTTTAAAACAGTGATTGCTTTGCTTTTGTGTTGGCACTGAGGTGATAACGGCCATAGCCTCAGTTTCAGGTAGGTTAGTGATGGGTTTGGCTTCCCATGCAAGAGCGGCTGTGGTGCCAAGTTCTAGGCCGTAGCGAGCCATGGCGATTACGCCCCAAATTGTCACTGTGGTGTAAAACACCAAGTGCACCACTACGGCATAAGATAAGGCCGTCGATTCAGAAATGTTGCCAATGCTGTTGCTTAAGAATGGCATGTTGGCTAACTGATATGTTTGCACTCCTGCTTGTTCAACAGCCTTATTGGTTATTTTTGCCGTCTCACTGCCTGTCACCGCCAGTAGTGCGGTCTTGCAGCAGACGTGATAAGTGCCGATGTAGCCGGGGCTTGATGGAACTAGAATGCCGAGATTAGTGAAGGCCATCACGGCAATTGCTTTCACCAGGCTAATTGGCAGGTTGAAGCATGGCATCACCAAGGCGAACATCAGGCCTTCGGTTATCCAGATAACAAAGCTCGTTGCTAGCACAGAAAGAGCTGTAGAGGCATCGCGGAGGCAGCTCAGACCTCTCGTCACCTGGGTGACTAGGGCAAGGGCGCGGGTATGCCATTTCCTCCCCAGGTGAATGCTGAGCTGCGATGCCAGGGAAAGTGATAGCTGCGGTGCGAAGGCTAGCATGAGAACGGAAGGGAGGGCACAACCAAAAAGTAGACCGGCGACCATAGCTGCTGGTTTCAGCCATTGGTCTGTGGGAGTGACGAAAATGGCGAGAACAAATAAGGACAAAATTGTCAGGCCATCGAGCAATCGCTCAAGAAAGGTTACCGTTAGAGAGAGCGCGTAGGGTAGGCCCGTTCTCTCGGCTAGCATACCGGCGCGAGCGAACTCGCCTAAACGAGCCGGCAAGATATTGTTGGTGGCGTAGCCGACGGCGATGATGTTGCTGGCCGTGCTTACGGTCAGGCTGGCTTCTGTGCTGACTAGCTGTTTCAGCCTTAAGCCTCGCAAGAGCATGCCGATGAGATAGGTGACCACTGCTAATGGCAACCAGGGTAGCCATGTGGCCGAGGCAAAAGCATCGTGGACAAGTTGCCAATTAATCTTTTTTGCTGTCATGACAAGCAGCAAGAGGCTGATAATATAGCCGCCGACAACAATGGTTCCCTTTGACTTGATAATTCTACCGAGAGTTACCGAGTTGCCTTTCGCGCCTGGGGGCGAGTTTTCAGGCTGTAAGGCGGGATCATTCATCTAAAATTGCAACCGTGTTCATGCCTAGTAAAGAGAGTTCCTGCCAGCTAAAATCTTCCCAGAATCGAGCCAGTTAACTCGGCCCGGTTGCTAGGCCCTCTAATTCTGTACGACTAAAGTATGACTGATCAAGGTTTTATATGGACGAGTCAACGCTTAGAATCTATTTCCGCCGTGTGCTAGCGGTTCCCGCTGGTGCCTCAAGGAAGGTATTGCGGGCTGCGCGTGACCGACGAGCTGCTCTCTGGCGCGAGAAGATGTTAGCTGCTCCAGCTGATCAAAAGCAATTATGCGAGCAACGCCTCTCGATCACCAACATGGCTTACGATGCACTGAGTGATTCGGTTCGTTTCCGGGCTTATTTTACTCGCATGCAGGCTGGGGTAGAGACTCTGCCTGGGCTCGAAGAATTGTTGGCTGGGCTGGGTGAGACAAGTCCTAAGCCGCCACCCCAGCGTGTTGTGGAAAAGCGACTAGCAGCTGTGCACGAGCGGATGCAGCGCACTCAAACTCTGATTGAGGGTGCCATTCGCCAATCTGTCGAAGCTGAATCGAAGCGTCTTCAAGAATATGCGGTGCCTGATTCAGATCAATTTTACGATGCGGTATATGCTGCTGCCATTGCTAGTGGCCAACAGGTTAAAGCCGATGAGATGGCAGCCGCGGCTAAATCTAAGATTGACCTTGATGAACACTGCTTGGCAGAGCTAGATGCTCTTATTATTGACACTTCTGAAATGGCCGCGCACAAGGCTTACGATAAGCTCGAAGCTCAAGTGGCTGGCCATGAACCGGCTCAGCCGGCCAATCGCTCGGTGGCCTTGACTCTTAGTTTACTGATTTTAGTACTGGTCTTTGGTGCAGCTTATTTCGCCATGAACAAAGACCCAGGAAGCTTTTTAAGCAATTCTCCTAATGCTGCCGCTGCCCTGACCACTGCTGATGCGCAGGCTTGTGAAGAGTCATCGAGTCAGGGGCTGCAGGCTAGTGAAGACGCCAGAATTGCTAGTGGCGGTGGGCTGATTGCTCCGGCTGGAGCTGCTGGTCTTGGTGGTAGCGCCAATGATGTCACTGAAGAAGGCCAAATCTTGTACCACGACGGCGTGAAAGAAGCAATTTCTGGCGATAGAGCTAAGGCCCTAGCTAATTTTGAGCAAGCTTATAAAGCTAGTCCAAATTTGATACTTGCTCTCTATAACAAGGCGGCAATGCTCGCCATAGCGGGTCAGACTAAAGAAGCTATTACTTGTTATTCTGAAGTGCTCAAAGTTAAGCCAAATCTCGCTCAG
>CALRJJ020000577.1:0-4045 GCA_943367505.1 Flavobacterium psychrophilum
CTTGGTGGAACTATCGGTACCGGTTTGATGAGTGCTGTTATGCTAAGTTTAGTTCGGCAGGGAACACTGCAACAGGCTGTTTTTCAGGCTCTTGTTTTGTATGCCATTACGGTTGTCATGGCTGTTGTCATCAATTGCTTTTTGCCGCAAGTGTCGCTGGGCAAAAGTAGCAAAAGTAGCAAAAATTAGTGAATCGCTGGCTTGAGAAATAAAATGGGTAGGAAACAAATAGGCCTATAACAGTAGAATCGTGAAGCGACTTTGGTAAGGCCAATTAGGGATAGTCAAGAGTGAAGGCTTGGTGCGGTAGGCGAATAATTTCCTTGGCAGCTGTATTGCAGCTGGGGTTATTTGCTGGTCATTTGCCTTCGGCCTCGGCCGCTTCTGAATATGTCAATCAGAGCGACGTTGGTCAGAAGCTAATGCTGCCAGTGCATTCTTGGACTAATCCTGATATGCCTGTTAAGGGCGTGATCGTGGCTCTTCAGGGTTTGATTTTTAGTGGAAAAATGTTTGGTAATTTGGCCACTCATTTTACGGAGAAAGGCTATATCGTCTATGCCAATGATATGAGAGGGTTTGGTGATTGGCGTACACCCAATCATGGTTTTGCTGGAGATAGCGGGGTTCATTTTGGCCAGAGCAAAGACGATATCACCAGTATTCTCAAGCTATTGCGCAAGAAGTACCCTGACAAGCCAATTTTTTGTGTGGGCGAGAGCTTCGGCGCCAATATGGCAATTTGGGAGGCTTCCACTGAGCCATCTTTGATGGATGGTTTCATTGCTTCTGGTGCGGTCTTTAGAACTCGCGTTCATCCGCGCCCTTTGTGGGTCAAGACCTTCTTTCAGGGGCTGCACAACCCTGACAACAGCATTGATATCAAGCCATACATGCAGCCTATTCTTTCTGAAGACAAAGAGGTTGCTCTGGAATTGATGAACAACACTGAAACATCCAAAGAGATGAGCATAACTAACCTGATTAAGGCGGCTGTAACCAACAAAGTTTCAGTCAAGGAAATTGCCAACATTCCCGAATCTATGCCAATTTTGCTAATCGCAGGTGAGAAGGATCGCATTCAGAAAACTGATACTCTCGAGGTCATGTTGCCCAAAATGGGTTCCAAGCAGACCTCGCTGGTGGTCTTTCCTGACAAAGGCCACATGCTTTTG
Source organism: Flavobacterium psychrophilum (assembly GCA_943367505.1). Taxonomy (GTDB): domain Bacteria; phylum Cyanobacteriota; class Vampirovibrionia; order Obscuribacterales; family Obscuribacteraceae. The sequence continues at coordinate 1,176 of CALRJJ020000577.1, forward strand.
GAATGCAAGAAAATTGATGAAGAGGTCGGTAAAGTAATTGACAAGTGGCTGGATAGCCAACAAGAGCAATTTGAGTTGAAGATAGCCTCGAGAAATTGCACTCCGAGTTCTTCTGGTGTGACCAAAGGTGAAGAAACTGCTTCAACTACTTCTGCGCTTTTGGCTAACCCTTCATCGACAGCTTCATCCAGTATAGAATCATCGTTGCCGGATTCATCTCCGGTAGACATGCCCGCTGACGCCTTTTCTAGGAACGAAGACGCGGTATCGTCTAACTAATCTGCTATTGTCTTGACGTCAGTTCTATCGACATTTTTCGATATATTTGTGACGTTAGAATGGGGGAAGAATGACTGTGACCTTAGGTTTGAGTCTTGCACTGACAGTTTTGACAGTGCTCATTTCGATTGCGGGATTGCTTATTTTTCGTCGGCTTGATGGTCACGATGAGTTAAAAGCGCAGCATGAAGTCACTGACCCGTATTCGCAGTTTGTCGGTATGCTCTTTGCCGTACTGCTTGGATTTATGGTGGCAGATGCCATGCAAAGATTTTCGCTGGCTCGTCAAACAGTTGAGCAAGAGGCTTCGTCTTTGGGGAATGTTTTTCGCATCGCGGATGCCTTGCCTGAGCCTAGTCGTAGGAAGATTCAGGGCACCTGTGTGCGCTATGCCGAAGAGGTGATCAAGGCCTGGCCCTTGTTAGCGCAGAAAAAAACCAGCCCAGAGGCATGGACCACCTATCGTGAGCTCTGGAAAGAGTGCACTACCTATGAGCCAGTGACAGCGCGTGAAACCAATGCCCAGGCGGCAATGTTGCCCTGTATGGCTAGTCTTGGTGATAGTCGTCGTTTAAGAGTGGATGCCTTGCACAATGGTATGTCACCAATTCTCTGGGTTATCCTTGGTGTGGGCGGTTTGGCCACGATCATATTTACATACTTTTTTAGTTGCAATAATCTCTATGTCCAAATGGTCATGGTGGCTATTGTTAGCTTGGTGATTTGTTTAAATATCTTCCTGCTCGCTTGCTATGACGATCCTTTCTCGGGCGACATAATGGTTCAGCCCACAGCATTTGAAACCCAGGTGAAGCTATTTAAGTTAGAGCTTGATCCCGGCGCCAAAGTAGAATTCAACTAGGTTTGCGAGACTTGGTTTGTTGCTAACTTAAAGCTTGAAAGGGCCCCGATCGGGGCCCTTTCGCTGTTTAGGTTTGTTTTTGGGCTTTAACCCTTCTCGCAGCAGCTGGCACATTCTAAGCAAGACTTGATGCAATCAGCCAGTTTGGGATCGTTCATGTCTTTGCACATTTGAGCGCATTGCTTACAAATTTCACTGCAAACCGCCATTATTTTTGAGCTGTTGGCTGACTTGCGTGATTGAAACTCTGCTGAGGCTTTGCAAGATGAGATGCAGTCTTCCAGAATTTGTATGTTCTTCGCTTCGGCGTATTTGCCGCCTTTTTTCTTGAAGTAAGAGAGGGTTTTCTCGCATTCTTTTTGGCACTTGCTGCATTCCATTGAGGTGGTGCAGCAGGCTGCTTTGCTGGCGGCTGCCTTGTCACCGGCTAGGGCTGGTGAAAACAAACCGGGAGCAAAGGCGAAAACGAAGGCGGCAGCAAATAACATCATAAATAGTTTTTTCATGACTATGATCCTTATTTTGAAATGTAAAAGCACTAGCGATGCAGTTCTAGGTAGATACTGCTATCGAGTTTGTTTTCGCTGAATAAAAATATCCAGCCGGCTTTTTAGATCAAAAGCGATCTTTTTAATATGTAGAGTGGTTGTGGATTGCCCAATGACTGATTTGACAGCAATCTAGGGCTGAAGTCTTGTAGAGCCGTTGGACTGCAAGATAACCAATCAGTGACTACTGGCTTAGCGGTGCCCCTGATGGCGATGAATTTGGCGCTTTGATTAGACTGAACGCCGCTTTCTAAGTTACCGGGCTCGACAGGGGCGGGACTGCAGCAGCAGGTCTTTTCGACCTTGCAACAGTCCATTGTGCTGTGGCTTTCGGCCATGCTGCAAATTGCTGAAATTTCAGTCGAGGGCAGTGCTAGTGCCAGCAGAGGAGCAATCGCCGTGAGCACAAAGGCTAGGCAGAGAAGGAAGAAATTCTTACTTAGAAGCGATTTTTTCACTGTACTCTCTATCTCAACTATTTGATTGTACCCTTACTCAAAATAATTAGCTGAAAATAGTTTAGGTATTGAAATTGATACCTGTTGAGACTTATACCTATTGCAATTTACACCAGCTGTGAAATTTATCGGCACTGCTTGGAAAATTCCTCTCAACAAGAGTTATTCCAGGCTGTAAAGGCTCCATTTGCTATTCTTCGTTTTAGCTATTAGCTGCGGCTCGGTTTTAAACCACTTCAGGCTTTCCATAACTTCTCGCGGCACAAGAAGCCAGTGAGGTTTTGTGCCACTAGCTAAGTATTTATTCGCCTCTGCTGGGTCGCGTAAAGCTTCCACTCGGCGATGCAAAAAATATGATAGCGAAGGTGCTTCCACTACTACTGTGGCAATATCGGCGTGTGCTGCCTTGATCCGCCAAATAAGCTCTTCAAAAGGCTGCTGGCGCTCTTTGTAGAAGGCGATATTGGCCTTCGGTACAAGTAGTGCCGTTAGGGCAATAGTCAGGCCTGTGAGAACTGCCAGGGCCTGTTTCCTTTGGTTGCGTACCGCTAGATACAAATAGTAGAGAGCAGCAAAAAAGGCACCGGCAAGTGTGGCTCGGCTGTCAGTGAGGAATACTTGGACCCAACCGTGGGTCGAGCTGCCGGCGCAAAAAGCACCAATAGTGGTGGCGATAATTAGCAAGGCGCTGGCAATTAGAATTTTGCTGGATTTTCTGTTTTG
>CALRJJ020000578.1:0-4021 GCA_943367505.1 Flavobacterium psychrophilum
TATACGGCAACATTCAAAATGGCGATTTTGTGCCATGTCTCAGTCGTGACTAGGCACTGGCTTGAGGCAGCGTAAATATAAAACAGCTGCCTTTGCCGTCACTTTCAACCTTGATGGTACCTTTATGCAGCTCCACTAGAGCCTTGCAAATAGCAAGGCCAAGACCGGCACCGCTTTGCTGCTCGCCCGTTCTAAGCTGTTTGAAGCGCTCGAATATTATCTCCTGCATTTCTGCTGGAATTCCTGGCCCACTATCGCTCACTGAAAATTGAACCAGTGATGATTTGACTTGTGTATTGAGAACTACTTCTGCTCCCTGTGGGGAGAATTTCAAGGCATTGCTAATGATATTAGTGAGCACCTGGACCGCGCGGTCAGAGTCGCATGAAACATGCCCTTCGCTGTTTTCAATGCGCACTGTGCACTTGGCCTGCTCTGCCAGTTCTGCTGTTAATAGTTGCGCACGCTCTAGCAGCTGTTTGCATGAAATTTGAGCGATTGAGAGGCCGAGTTTACCACTTTCAATTTTATCGAGGATAAGCAAGTCGGAAATTAGTCCCGACATCTGCCGGGTCGACTGCTCTGCCGTGCTCAGCATAGTTTTGCCGGCGACATCGATTTCTCCGAACATACCTTCTTCGAGCATCTCTAGTGTGTGGCTGACTGCGGTGAGCGGAGAGCGCAGGTCATGGCTGACCATGCTGACAACGTGTTGCTTAAAGCGTTCTGCCTCCTTTAGTCTGCTGATATCGTGGAAAATTAAGATCAGTAGATCTTCTCTTGGTACAAAGCTCAGAGAGACTAGAGAAGTTATCGATTTGCCAGCAGCAGTTTTTAGTGTGGCTTCAAAATTGCTGGCTGATGTGCCACCACTGGCAGCGCGTGAAATAGTGTTTATCGCTTCTCTGCTAGTCTCGCGATCTAGCAGGGCGAGGTAGGTAGAACCGAGAAATTTCTCTGGTGGGAGTCCAAGAACGGCTTCTACACAGGGGCTGATTTTTATGATTTTCAAGTTATTGTCAATGACACAGATTATGTCACCGGCATTTTCAATGATGATTCTTTCTCTTTCTAAGAGTGCCTCGATTTCAGTTGCCATGTTATGCATAACAAGATCTAGTTCAGCGATTTCATCGTTGCCCGATATTGGCGCAGCCAGTGCCTCTCCCTGGGCAATGCGTCTGCTCTGCTCTGTCAGATGGGCCAACCTTCTTGTTACCGATCGAGTAGTCAAAAATGCCAGAGCCACTGTCGCTAATATACTGATGATCAAAGATGCCCATAGTTGCAGGCGCATTTGTTGGCGCAATTCTGCCTGAATAGATGGGCCTGTAACTGAGACTGCTTTTTGCTTTTCGCCAAGAGCTATTAGATCGGGAGTGATCAGTTTCGCTGCAAGAGCTTGAGCTTGCATTCTCAGTCGTTGTACTTCTTCTTTGTTGCCATCCAGATAGGCTTGTTCTGCCTGAGTAACTAGACTGTTGCCTTGATCGATGTTTTGTTCGACTGTGTGCAGGGTGCGAAGGTCTTCTTGATTTTCTCTACCTATAAGTACAGTCAGTTGTTCTATCTTCTTTTTCGCCGCTTTAATAAGTTCTTTGCGCTCTTGTCCGGCTGAGAACTTATCCACTTTTAGTGTGATTGAGCCAGTGCCCATATATAGGTCATGGATCAGACCATTGAGCAATGTCGAAATAGCACGGGCATGCTCGGCTTGCGCTGCGGCTCTTTCCGATTGAGATTGCAGATCGGCCATTGTCGCTACAAAGTAGCAAGAGAAGACGAGCGGAATCGCCACAATAATTAGACCCTTGGCGACGATTCCGATTTTAAATCTCTTCAATTCTTAGCGCCCATAGCGTACAGATAACAAGACCTTTTGTTTGTTTAGCAAGGGCGAAGTATAGCAAAGCTTTAAAAGGAGCACACTGCTCTGTCAGCGCAATGTATGGCAAAGGCGCATGGGCTGCGTATTTCTACGAAGAAATTGTCTGTTTAGGCTAGTCAATTGTCCAGGTTTAGTCATTTCGATGAATTACTGTTAAGGCATCGGAAAACACCGAATGCCGGAGCAATATCCGAGAAATTTGTAGCACTAGACATTGAAATTTATACAAGGAGATCGCAGTTATGAGCCATTTTGAGAATAGTGAGCTTACCAGAAGCCCAGAGCCAAACATAAGCGAAATTGCAAGCCACGCCTTGCTGGCAGACAGTATGCCTCCATTTAAAGTGGCACTAAAGCAGGAGGCTAAACCGATAATATTAGCTTCCAATGACGCTAACTCAGGTTGTAGCACCAGTGACGCTGGTTCAGGCTGCAGCACAAGAGATGTACCACCACCAGTGGAGCCGCACACACCACCACCTGTCGAGCAGCCCGCGCCAACGCCGGTCGAGATAAAACCACAGTTTTCGCAGCAACAAGGCCAAGACCAAGCGCAAGATCAAACGCAAGGCCAGACACAAGCTCAGCAGGCCGAAGCGATCGCAAAACTCCAGAATGAAAACAAGCTCTCAAATACAGGCAATGTAAACGGAACTGTAGAGAATACAGTAGGCAACACTGTGGATAATAGAGTGGCCAATACTGTTGGCAACAGTTTAGATAATAAAGTGACCAATACAGCTGGCGGCGCCACTGTCGATGCCAGCAGCGCTAATAAAAATACCAATGCCAATAACGTCAGTGTTGGCGGGAATACATATAAGTCTTATTCCGATGCCAGGGGTGAAGCTCTACCAGGAAACGATTGCCAGACATTTGCAGTCAGAGTGGATGGACATTTCCTTGGTACCGGAGGAGCAGTTGGACTTTCAAATTCAGACAATAAGTGTATTGAGGCTAAGGCCGTGAAAGTCAACTGTGATGCTACAGACACGATGAGTAGAGCCAACATAAACAACTCTAGAGCTGAGCAAAGCTGGTTGCAGTTTGCTGACAAAAACCAACAGGCTCAGATCATCGATCACGGTATCAAGAGTGCCCAACACATTTCAGAAAATGTTGTGGCGAAGTCCGTCGAGTGCGTCCAGGGTGAGAAACAAGTGGCTCCACCAGTGCCTGCTCACCAAGCTGAACGTAAACAATCTAGCCATGGTAATTATGCGACAAAAGAGGAAATGCACGCCCTTGAACAACGCACAGACTCCAAACTAAACGCCGCCTACAAACATGGTATGCAAAAGTAGCAAGTGATTGAAAGTTCAAGCGATCAAGCGAATCGATATGGCTCAGGCCTATCGATTCGCTGGGGGACACTGTGTATCAAATGTGACTAGAGGTTTTAATTATCATGGGTGATCGAAATATAGGAAGACAAAATGAGAATGTGGGAATGCCTCAGGAACTAACATTCAGTGACGTAATTGCCATGGAGCAGTCTAATCGCAGCAACCAAGCCAGAATGAGAGAAACTCATCTTAAGGCTCCCTCGGTAGAATTCATCGATTTCTCTGAGAGCACCACTCCAAATATGAAATACGATGAAGCTGCCAATTCTTACCAGACTGATGACGGCTACATACTGCCCTTGGGAGCTCCGAAGATTGAGAGACTGTCCGGCTATGTATTAGAGAAGCAACTTAACGAACTAGCCGCAGGGGAGCCGGATATAGACAAAGCCCAGGTGCAGGCACACGTAACCGAGCGCCGCAATGTAGACAGCAATTCACTTGTCGCCCTACCTGGTAGCGACCTGAACTATGGCACCATGGCAAAGGGGCTAAATGGTCGCAGTCTTTATGCACCACCGAGCACTTCTTGCAGTGAGACTTCGGTTTCTGTAGATGCTCATTTCTTAGGCATTTCAGGAGGAGGTTTGACTATTTACGACAAGCAAAATGATGATTGTCGCTTAGCTCAGACCGTGGTCCAATCATGCGCGATCGCAGAGCTTATCTCTCTCGATGTGCAAAATGCCCCTAACGTAAAAGAGCTGATGAAGCGTTCTGATGCAGTGGTAACAGCAACCGACTATTGTGCTGAGACTATTGCTGCCGTTAAGAAGGAGGAGCGGCA